>JBQCGU010000022.1:0-11827 GCA_051955355.1 Solirubrobacteraceae bacterium
ACGCCTTCCTGGCTTGATGTCCACTCCGGACGGTCTTCTGAAGATGAGCGAGCTGGTGGAGCGCTCTGGCGTCAACGCCGCCACGATCCGCCACTACGTCCGCGAGGGGCTGCTCGGGGACGGAGAGGACATCAGGCGCACGAGCCGCAACATGGCCTACTACCCCGCGTCGTTCGTCGAGCGGATCGAGCTGATCAAGCGCTTGCAGGAGGAGCGCTTCATGCCGTTGCGCGTCATCACGGCGCGGCGCGCCCACAAGCCCGCGCGGGCGAGTGCGCTGATCGCGCTCGAGGACCGCATTCTGGCGCGCGCGCCCGCGAGCGCAAGCGGCGGTCGCGTGTCGATCGAGGAGGTGCGCCGTCGTTACGAGATCCCCGCCAACGTGCTCGACCGCCTGTGCGAGATCGGGGTGCTGACGCCCGATGCCGACAGCTACGACGCCGACGACGTGAAGATCATCGAGGCGATCTCGCGCTTCCGGGCGGGCGGGTATGAGGAGGCGCTCGGCTTCACCGTGTACGACACGCTGCGCTATCGCGAGGCGTTGGAGCCGCTCGTGGAGGAGGAGGTGCGCGCGCTGCTCGACCGGCTCGTCGGAGAGGTGGAAGTCGAGCGTGCGGTGGACATCATCGCCGCCGGCGCCGAGCCGCTGCGCGAGCTGATCGGCGCGATCCACTCCAAGCTGCTGCTCGCCGAGCTCGCACGCCAGCACGAGCGCAGCGGCTGAGAACCGGTGCTTCGCATCACCGGAATCGCCCGTCACGCCGGCTGGGCAGGCCGGTATTCTTCCTCACGCGTTGACTGATCGGTCAATCAACAAAGCGGATCGTCGACGGTCGATCCTCGATGCGGCCGTCAAGGTGTTTGCCCAACAGGGCTTTCACGCCTGCCGCGTGTCCGACATCGCCGACGAGGCGGGTGTCGCCTACGGGCTCGTCTACCACTACTTCCCCTCCAAGGACGAGGTCCTGAACACGCTCTTCCTCGAGCGCTGGGGGGTGATGCTCGACGTCATCCGCGAGATCGACGCCCAAGAGATGGCGGCACGCGAGAAGCTCGGTGCGATCGCGTCGTTCATCGTCGACAGCTACGTGCACGACCCAGATCTGATGAAGGTGATCATCGTGGAGGTCACCCGCGCCGCAAACTCGTTCGGCCAGACTCACCTCGGCCAGATACGCGACGCCTACGGCCTGATCGCCCAGATCGTCACCAAGGCACAGGACGATGGGTTGTTCAAGACCGACATCGACGCCCAGTTCGCCGCCATGGCTTTCTACGGGGCGATCGAGCAGGTTCTCACCGGTTGGATCTTCGGGTTGCTGCCGCAGGGCGGCGAGCACTTCGAGCGCGCCAAGGCGCTGATCGTGGAGACGGTCTGCGGCGGCCTCGACGCCTCGCCGCGCGTGCCCGCCTGAGCCTCCTAGCGAGGCTTGGTTGCCGTGACGAGCAGGTTGTAGAAGATCGCCGCGGGCAGCCGTGGCTCGAGCAGCCTGCGATCGACCTTCTGCAACATCAGATAACCGCGGTAGGCGTATATGCGCCAGCTCCACGGCACGTCGTCGGGGTGGGCGGTCGCCTCGAGCGTGCGGTTGCACCAGCCGAACCAGTTGGCGAGCAGCTCCTCGCCGATCACACGAATGTCCTCGAAGCCGGCGTTTGCGGCAAAGCTCGACAGTTCGCCCGGGGCGAACGCGTGCACATCCACCAAGCCCTCGAGCGACGCCTCCGGTGCGCCCCCGTCGGCGGGCGGCGCCGGCCGTGCCCGGATGGCGCGCCTCCACAGCGGAGCGGCTGTCCCGGCGGCGCGCTTGGGGACATTTGCGATGCGGTCGCCGTAGCGGGATGGCTCACCGGCGAACAGCACGGTCCCCCCGGGTGCGAGCACGCGGTGGAACTCCTCGAACGCTCGCCCCAGGTCGGGGATGTGGTGCAGGATCGCGTGACCCATCACCAGATCGAAGCTCTCATCCTCGAAGGGCAGGCTCTCGGCGTCGGTCGCAACCGTCTCGATCTCGAGGCCGAGACGCTCGGCGTTGGCGCTCAGCGTGGAGAGCATGCCCGCGGATATGTCGGTGCAGGTGGCCTTCTGAACCACCCCCGCGAGCATCAGGTTGAGCGTGAAGTAGCCCGTGCCCGACCCGATCTCCAGGGAGCGCTCGAAGCGGGCAGGCCGACGGCCCAGCGCCTTGCCAACCTTGGCGAGCACCTGGCTCTGGCCGACCTCGCCGAAGTCGATGCCCCACTTCGCGTCGTAGTGGTCGGCTGCAACGTCGTGGTAGCGGGTGTTGACGTCGCGGATCTCCTCCGCGCTGAGGGCTGGGGTCACGTCCGGCACCATATACTCGCGAGCCGTGTCCGCGTCCTGTGCGCCCGCGCAACCGATCCTCCAGCGCGACCAGCCCGACGGTGTGCCCCCGCTGCCGCTCACCGGCGAGCGCACGCTGCCCGACATCCCCGAGGAGAACTACTGGTTCAGGCGCCATCTCGTCGTGTACGAGTGGATCGCGTCGCGCGTCCAGGGCCTGAAGGTGATCGACATGGCGTGTGGCGAGGGCTACGGCTCGAACGTGCTCGCGCGCAGCGCGCGCAGCGTCGTCGGGGTGGACGCCAACCCGGACGCCCATGAGCACGCGCGTCTGCGCTACCGACGGCCCAACGTGCGCTTCGCCCGCGACCTGGTCGAGACCTTTCCCGAGTCGGCAGACGCCGTGGTGTTCCTGCAGACGATCGAGCACGTTCAGGACGCGCCGGCGATCCTCGAGCACTTCCGCGCTCTCGTCGGAGACGGCGGCGCGGCTTACGTGTCGACGCCAAACGTGCTCACGCTCGCCCCAAAGGGAGCCGAGCGCTCGGACAATCCGTGGCACGTGCACGAGTATCGCGCGCAGGAATTCCGCGAGCTGTGCCAAGGCACGTTCGGGAGCGTCGAGATGTACGGCTTGTTCCATGCCCGCAAGCTGCGCATCCACGAGATGGCGCTGCGGCTGGGGTGGGATGCCGTGCATGGGCGCCTGCGCATCACCAAGCCGTTCTACGACTGGTTCACGCCGGCGATCTCCGCCCGCGATTTCGCACTGCGCCCCGCCGAGCGCTGCGACCTGGACCGCGCACTCGACTTCATCGCGGTCTGCCGGCCGTGAGCCGCCGCCCGCGGGGCGAGCTGGCGATCGTCCTGCACACGCACATGCCCTATGTCGAGGGCTTCGGCACGTGGCCGTTCGGCGAGGAGTGGTTGTGGGAGGCGATGGCAACCTGCTATCTGCCGCTGCTCGACCTGCTCGACGCAGGAGCGGCGCTGACGCTCTCGCTGACGCCGGTGCTGTGCGACCAGCTGGAAGCTCCTGGCGTGGGTGAGCGCTTCGTGCGCTTCGTCGATGAGGTGCGGCGCTTTACGCACACCGAGGACACGCGCGGTCTGCGCGAAGGCGGCCACGAGACACTGGCTCGCGAGCTCGAACGCTCCTGGGGGGAGTATCGGTGGGCAATCGGGCGCTTTCGCGAACGGGGAGAAGACCTTCTCGGAGCGTTCGCCGCCCACGCCCAGTGGACCTCCTCCGCCACGCACGCCGTCCTTCCGCTGCTGGCAACGGATGCCGGTGTGCGCACTCAGGTGCAAACCGGCATCGACTCCCACCGCGCCCGCTTCGGCCCGGGATGGGCTGGCGGGTTCTGGCTGCCGGAGTGCGCGCACGCGCCCCACCTCGACCCGCTGCTCGCAGACGCGGGCGTGAGCGCGACGTGCGTCGAGTTGACCGGTCGCTTCGGGCTTGGAGCACGCGAGCACCTGCGCCCGCTCGTCAACGACGCGGGCGTCGTGCTGGTGCCGATCGACCGCGCCACGATGGCGCACGTGTGGAGCGACGACGGCTATCCCGCCGACGGCGTCTACCGCGACTACCACCGCCACACCATCCACCACCATCAGCCGTGGGCGAACGACGGCAACGCATACAACCACGAGCACGCTGTGGCTCGTGCGCGCGAGCATGCGCACGACTTTGTAGCGCGCACGATCGAACGAGTGGTGGACGGAGGCTTGGCGGTGTGCGCTCTCGACACCGAGCTGCTCGGCCATTGGTGGTATGAGGGCGTGCACTGGCTCACGGCGGTCGTCGATGAGTGCGCACGGCAGGGCCTTGCGCTCGTGCGTCTGGACGAGGCAGCCGCGATGCGGGATCCGCTGCCGGTGGACGATCTCGATTGGGAGCCGAGCACGTGGGGCAAGGACGGAGACCTGAGTACGTGGTCGGGGCCGCAGGTGGCGGACATGGCGTTCGAGCAGCGGGCAGCCGAGTTGCGCCTGCTGTCCTTGCGCGAGCACGCCAGCCCCGCGGCGCTGCGCGGGCTGCTCGCCCTGCAGGCTTCAGACTGGCCGTTCATGATCTCGCGCGGACTGGCTGCGCCCTATGCGCGCGAGCGCTTCGCCGGCCATCGCGACGCGTTGCGGCGCCTGCTCGCCGAGGGCGTCGGCGCGTCGGCGCACCCGCTTCACAACCTCGCCGCACGGGCTGACCCGGCGGCGCTGCTGGGTCCATAGTCCTCGCCGCGTAAGCAGCCCCTCGCCGAATTATCCGGCATTTGCGCGTTCGGACGTTTGGCCAAACCGGCTATCGGCGCTTTCGATTCCCAGCGTTTGCGACGATGCCGATCCCCTATGCGTAGGGGTGGGCTTCTGGCCAGGCATAGGGCGATGCCGCGTGCCGCCGTAATGATTTGGGCTGTGTTGGTGGCAGTCGCGCTTGCTGGCGCCCTGACGGCGATGGGCACGGCGGTTGCGCCGAGCGCGCGTGCGGACGCGATCACCGATGCCGCGCCACTGACGCCGTGGCGCAAGCCGCGGCTCGAGCTCCCGTCTCCGCAGCCGGTGAACTACGTCCAGCTGGCGGAAGAGGGCGTGCGGCAAGCCGGGCGCTGGCATCGCGGGGCCTGGTACTGCGAGTACCTGCACTGCCCCGGGCGCTACCCGATGCTGACGATCTGGGGCGGGGTGCGGATGTTCTCGACCGCCGACGCGCTCCAGCTCGCCGCTCCCTCCGCAGCGCACCTTGCGCTCGTCAACCGCTTCGCGCACTTCTCAGAGCACTACTGGAACAAAGCGATCGGCGGCTATGCGCCCTACCCGGACGATCGCGGCTCGAACGTCGAGGTGTGGTTCGACGACAACGGCTGGCTCGGGTTGGCGTTCGTGAACGCCTACCAGGCAACCCATTCGCCTCGCTATCTGTACGACGCCCAGCGCGCCTTCCGCTTCATCGCCACGCGCGGCTGGGACGCCGCCAAAGGCGGCGGCATGTGGTGGACCACCCGCCATCCCTACCACTCGGGGCCGGCGCTCGCCTCGGACACGCTGCTCGGCATCCTGCTCTACGAACTCGATCACGAAAGCTGGCAGCTGGAAGCGGTCAAAACGTACGTCGACTGGGCCAACGCCAACGACGACCACGACGAACGCCAGCTCTACCTGGAGAAGCCGAACAACCCCAACTCGGTCAACGACTACGTGCAGAGCCCGCTCATCTACGCCCAATACCTGCTCTGCAAGGACGGGCAGGGCGAAGGCTATTGCGTGCACGCCGCCCGTCTGGCTGCGACGCTGTCCGAGCAGCACGTCACCGCGTACGGCTATCACCTCAACTACGGGCCGCAGTACGACTCGATCTACCTGCAGTGGATGATGGCGTACGGGCAGGCCGTCGGCGACTCCTACTGGACGACGCTCGCCCAGGTCAACGCCTCGGCAGCCGCCGCGCACGCCGCGACGGGCACCTGGCTGGGCAGTTGGTGGGGCGGGCGCATCCCCGACCCCGAAACGCACCCGGGCATGTTCCGCACGATGGCGTCCACGAGCAGCCTGTTCGCCTGGACAGCCGCCTACAGCGACGGCGGCGCCTGAGCCGTCAGTCCTCCCAGCGCAGTTGGCTGGGAGCCTCGCGCATTCGCAGCACGCGGGCGGGCACTCCGCCGACTACCGCGTTGTCGGGCACCTCCTTGGTGACGACCGAGTTGGTGCCTACCACGCTGTTGTCGCCCACCGTCACGCCGCGCAACACGCAGGCGCCGTACCCGATCCACACGTTGTGCCCCACGCGCACGTCGCGCTTGTAGATGCCCTGCAGGCGGATCGGGCGCTCGACCTCCACGACCCCGTGGTCGAAGTCGATCAGCATCACGCGGTCGGCGATGATGCACTCCCGCCCGATCGACACGTGCTGGTAGGCGGAGATCGTGCACTCCTGACCCATCACGGTCTTGGCGCCGATCGACACCTCGCCCTCGTGCACGCGGATCTTCGTGCCGTGCCCGATCCACGACCAGCGGCCGAGCCGCAGCGTGGCGTGCTTGCCGATCTCCAGGTGCACGTCCGGGCAGACGAAGCACATGCCGTCGGTTTGAAGCCGCTTGCCGTAGCGCAGCTTCAGCCACACCCAGCGCGCGCCGAGCACCGCGTAGTGGCGGTTCACCATGTTGTTCTCGCGCATCCACCGCCATGTGCGCAGCGCTTCCCGGACCTGTGTCACGAGCGGGCATCCTAGATACTTCGCGCGTGCCCGATTCGCTGGCCCAACGACTGCTCGACGGCGACCGCCGCGCCCTGGCGCGCGCTATCACCCTCGTGGAGGACGACCGCCCCGAGGGGTGGGAGCTCGTGCGCGAGATCTATCCGCACACCGGCAAAGCCGCCGTCTACGGCTTCACCGGACCGCCCGGAGTGGGCAAGTCGACGCTGATCGGCGCGCTCACCAAGGCGCGGCGCGATGCGGGACGCAGCGTCGGCGTGCTCTCGATCGACCCCTCCTCGCCGTTCACGCAAGGGGCGCTGCTCGGCGACCGCATCCGCCTCACCGAGCATTTCCTCGACCCGGGCGTGTTCATCCGATCGATGGCCAACCGCGGCGCGCTCGGCGGCCTGTCCGAGGCGGCGCTTCAAGCGGCGCTGCTGCTCGACGCGGCTGGCCGCGAGGACGTGTTCGTGGAGACGGTCGGCGTCGGCCAGGCGGAGATCGACATCATCGATCACGCCGACACGATCGTGCTCGTGCTGATGCCCGGATCGGGCGACTCGATCCAGGCGCTCAAGGCGGGCGTGATGGAGATCCCGGACGTGATCGTCATCAACAAGGCAGACCACCCGCTCACCGACACGATGGTGCGTGAGATCAGGGGTGTGCTGTCGCTTGCGAATCTCAACGGCGAGGGCGAGCGCGGGCGCTGGCGCGTGCCGATCGTCAAGACCGAGGCCGCCCGCGGGAAGGGCATCGCCGAGCTCGTAGAGCGGCTGGAGGAGCACCGCGCGCACATCCTTGGCGAGGGCACCCTGCAGGAGCGCCGCGGGCGCAACCTGCGCAACGAGGTGCTCGCGATCGCCACCGCGCGGATGCGCCGTCGCATGGAGGAGGAGCTGCGCGAGGACGCCTCCTTTGCGCGGCTGATCGACGAAGTCGTCGAACGCCGCCTGGACCCGGCGAGCGCCGCCTCGGCGCTGCTCGAGCGAGCAACCCCTCGGCAGCTTTAGGAAGGAACCGGTGTGGGGCGCGGTCCCCGGAGGCGGTGCCGGTATCCCGGGAGGGAGACAGGCTCGGTATCTACCCAGCCAGTCGGCTCTGTCACAAGAGGACCCATCTCCCGAAGGCGACGAGCGGCGAAGCGGGAACGGAATTGCCGTCGAAGTGTTGCGAGGAGCCCAGGGGCAGGCTCGTAGAGAAACTCCACACCGTCTGGCATAACGATGAGCACCGGCCGATGCTCATCGAACGCCGCTTGGGCGAATGATGCGCCGAATCTTGTCGACTCTGCTGCAACGAACGCCGTTCGGTCCGGATATTCGAAGCGATCTTCCATCAGCGCGAGGAGCGGTCTGGCAACCGTCCGTGCGGTGGGCAGAGGAGTCTCGCCGATGGAGTCGTCGAAGAATGGGTCGAGCGTCATGGCTGCCAGCTCTCGATGATCGAATCCGATGCTCGTATCAGGTAGGCGATGGCCTTCGGAAGCACGTCGTGAGGATCGCCGACCCCAAATGAAACCGCTTCTTGCTTGACATGTCCAGTGTAACGGTGCATGTGGTGAGCATCGTGAGCATTGTCGATCAGTCGGATCGTCTGCCATCGACGAGCCCGCAAGATCTGCAGCATTGCGGCGTAGTGGGTCAACGGGCGGCCACCGTGGCGAACCAAGATACGGGCGCCCTCCCGCTCCAGCGGAACGATCCACTCGCGGTCGAATTCCATGGCGACTAGCCTGGTGCATGGCGCGGACGGGGAAGTCTGGAGTCGAGTCGCTGCTGAGCGCTTCAGAGCCTCACGGCTACAAAACGCCGTGGGCTCGATTTAGCTCTTGCTCAGGGCTGTCGCGCGATCAACTTGCGTGAAGGTTGCGAGCGGTCGGCGAGCGTGACACCGTCCGCTGGTCGGGGTCGGTGCCGATCACGCGGTCGCCCACGACTGAGGTGACCCCGAACCAGTAGTGCTCGTTCTTGTAGTGGTGCAGGCGGTGGTTGCGCCAGATCGCCTTGTAGTAGCGACGTCGCGGGCGGTAGGGGGTGTGGATCAGGAAGTGCGTCCACTCGTAAGCCGCGAGGATCGCGAAGCTGACCGCCACGCCGGTGGTGGTGTATGCCACCTGCGGGCCGCCGAGCACCAGATGGATAGGGAAGGAGAGGACGACGTTGGTCGCGGCGATCATCGCCAGGAAGATCAACACGCCGTATACGGGAATCAGCACCCCGTCGAGTATGTTCGGCGCTTCGTGATGAGCACGGTGCTCGCGTGCGGTGATCACATCCAGCTCGCGTCCGAACAGGGGGATCGGACGAGAGTGCAGCAGGTAGACGTGGATCGCCCACTCCACGAACGGCGTCACGGCGAGCAGCAGCCCAAGTATCACGGCGTCGCGCCAGCTCCACGAGCCCTGCACGAGCCTTGCCGCAAGCGCAAGCGCGGCTGCGGCGAACAGGTAGGGAGGCGACGGCTGGCGCGCGAACGCGCGCGCGCACTCGCGCAGCGAAGGTCCCTTCGCGCTGCTGCTCGGCACCGACTCCGCCGGTGCGATGAGCGGATCTCCCATGCATCCGATGCTACCGGTTCGCAACGAGTTTGGCTGGCTGGCCAGTCGAGAGGGAGAGTGCGGGCAGCTCTCCTATAGAGTGATCGGCCATGGCGCTCGACTACATGCCCTGGGTGGACCGCAACTGGCCGCTGTTGACTCGTTTGATGGGCGGCCATGCGACCGTCTACCGTGCCACGCGTGGCTTGATCGGCTATCGCGTCCCTGGCTTGCCGCAGATGCTGCTGCTCGACCACGTCGGAGCCAAGAGCGGCAAGCGGCGCACGACGCCGCTCGTCTTCGGCTGCGACGGCGAGAACGTCATCCTCGTGGCATCCAAGGGCGGCTATCCGAAGAACCCCGCCTGGTTCCACAACCTCAAGGCCAACCCCGACACCACCATCCAGATCGGATCGCGTCGCACTGACGTACACGCGCGCGTGGCCGAGCCACAGGAGCGCGAGCGGCTGTGGACGCTGATGGTGGGCGTCTACCGCGGCTATGAAGGCTATCGGCGGCGCACCGAGCGGGAGATACCGCTCATCGTGCTGGAACCGCGCTGAGCGTCGGCGCAAGCGCGTCGTCGCCTGTCCGCTCGCGCGCTAAGCCCCGAGTGCGCGGGCGATCACCATCTGCTGCACCTCGTCGGTGCCCTCGCCGATCGTGAGGATCTTGGCGTCGCGGTAGAAGCGGCACACCGGGTACTCCTCGATGAAGCCGTACCCGCCGTGGATCTGCACCGCCTCCTCGGTGCAGCGCACCGCCAGTCGTCCCGTCTTGAGCTTGGCTTGAGCAGCCGTCAGCGAGAAGTCGCGCCCGGCGTCCTTCTCGCGCGCCGCCTTGTATACGAGCAGCCGCGCCGCCTCGATCTCGCACGACATGTCGGCGAGCTTGGCTTGGATCGCCTGGAACTTGGAGATGGGCCGACCGAAGGCGTGGCGCTGCTTTGCGTAGGCGAGCGCCTGGTCGAGCGCGCCCTGTGCGAGCCCGACGCCCATCGCGGCGACGCCGATCCGCCCGATGTCCAGCACGCGCAGGAACTGCTTGAAGCCGGCTCCCCGCGGCCCGAGCAGGTTTTCCTCGGGGATACGGCAGTCGGCGAACGCCAGCGGGCGCGTGTCCGAGGCGTTCCAGCCCATCTTGCGGTACGGCTCTCCCGGCTCGTACCCAAGAGTGCCGTTGGGCACGATCAGGTTGGAGATCTCCTTGCTCCCGTCGTCGCGCGTTGCGGTGACCGCCGTGATGCACACCATCCCGGAGATGTCGGTGCCGGCGTTGGTGATGAACTGCTTGGACCCGTTCACCACCCATTCGCCGTCCGCCAGCTTGGCGGTGGTGCGCGTGTTGCCGGCATCCGAGCCCGCCTCCGGCTCGGTCAATCCGAACGCGCCGAGCTTCTCACCGGCGCAAAGCGTCGGCATCCAGTCGCGCTTCTGCCGCTCTGAGCCGAACAAGTGGATCGGCTGGGTGCCGAGCGAGGTGTGTGCGCACAGCGTGATCGCCACCGAGGAGTCCACGCGCGTGAGCTCCTCCACTGCGAGCACATACGCCAGCGTGTCGCCCCCCGCGCCCCCGTACTCCTGGGGGAAGGGGATGCCCATCAGCCCGAGCGCCCCGAGCTTGGCGACGATCTCATACGGGAAGGACTTGGTGCGATCCAGCTCCTCCGCCACCGGCGCCACCTCGCCCTCGGCGAACTCGCGCACCGTGCGGCGGATCAGCTCGTGATCCGCCGACAGGTCGAAGTTCATGCGTAGGAGCGGGCGAGCTCTACGAGCAGGCGCACGCCGTATCCCGCCGCGCCCTTCTGCGCGTAGGGCCTGCCGAGGTCCCAGGCCGATCCGGCGATGTCCAGATGCGCCCAGGGGGTGTCGCCGACGAAGTTCGACAGGAACGTCCCGCCTACGATCGTCCCCGCCTTGCGTCCCTCGGGTGCGTTGTCGAGATCGGCGTACGCGCCTTTGATCAGCTCGGAGTACTCCTCGTGCATCGGCAACCGCCACACGATCTCCCCGGTGCGCTCTCCGGCGCCGGCGATGCGCTGCGCGAGCTCGTCGTCGTTTGACATCAACCCCGCGTAGGTGGAGCCCAGCGCGATCGTCACCGCGCCGGTGAGCGTCGCCACGTCGACGATCCGCTCGGCTCCGAGCGACACCGCATGGCAGAGGCAGTCCGAGAGCACGAGCCGGCCCTCGGCGTCGGTGTTGTTGACCTCGATCGTCTTGCCGTTGGACGCCCGCACGATGTCTCCAGGCTTGACCGAGCGTCCGCTCGGCAGGTTCTCGGTTGAGCCCACCACAGCCACCATGCGCACAGGCACGCCCATGCGAGCGATCGCCGCCACCGCCTCGATCACTGCGGCGCCACCGGACATGTCGAACTTCATCTCCGACATCTTCGGCCCCGGCTTCAGCGAGATTCCGCCGCTGTCGAACGTCACCGCCTTGCCCACGAAGCCGATCACCGGCCCGCTGGCGGTTGGCGGCTCGTAACGCAGCACGATCAGCGCCGGCTCCTCGTAGGAGCCCTGGGCCACCGCCGCGAACGCGCCCATCGAGCGGTCGAGGATGCCCTGGCGACCCTCGGTTTCGCACGAGAGGTGCTCAATGCCCTGCACACGCTCGCGTGCGTATTCGGCGAGTGCGGTCGGGGTCAGGTCGTTGCCCGGGCGGTTCTGCAGGTCGCGCGCGAAGTTCACAGCCTCGCCCACGATCCGCCCGCGCCGAACGGCCTCTTCCAGGCTGCCCTCGCCGCTGACCACCCAGCGCTCCAGATGCTTCGGTCG
>JBQCGU010000023.1:0-13764 GCA_051955355.1 Solirubrobacteraceae bacterium
GAGGGGGAGGTGGAGCGCTCGTTCGTCGTCGAACTGCACGTCGACGCCTGGGATCGACACCGCCTGCTCGAGGACCTCAGCCGGGCGTTCTCGGAGTCGGGGGCCAACATCGTCGAAGCCCGTTGCCTGTCCAGCCCGCCGATGGTCAAGAACCGCTTCGTCGTGGAGCTCGCCGACACGCAGGCGTTGAAGAGCACGCTCACGCGACTGCGCAACACCGAGTCGGTGTTCGACGCCTACCGGGTGACACCCGGCGAGGCCGGCTAGCCACGCTGCGCGGTGCATCCGCGCTGAGCCGGACGCGATCTAGGCGACGACGTTCAGCGCCCGTGGCAGCAGCGAGTAGCGCGCTTCCAGCACATCGCCGACATAGTCGCCGTCGACCTGCAGCGGCAGCGGGTGGTTGTCCGCCGAGGACACGGTCAGCTCGGCGACCTCAGGGAAGCTCACCACCTGGCGGTGACGCACGATGCGCGCACGCTTGGAGAAGGCGCGGAAGGCGATCGAGGGCATGTCGAGCGGTCTTGCCCTGCGCAGCACGCAGCCCGCAAGCGTGCCCGAATCGAGCGCCGGCCCCTGCGCCACTTCGATCGGGCGGTCCTTGAAGTATGTGAACGGGGCGCCGTTCTGGACGATCGCGGTCACGCCGGTGTGGCTTTCGCCATTCGCCTCGACGATGAGGTGGGGCGGGCTCACCAGATAGCGACGCGTGAACGTGCCAACGGCGGCTGCCGTGAAGTACCACGCGCCGAAGCGCGCCTTCAGATGGGGGTTGGAGTCGACGCGCCGTACGACGCTCGCATCGAGGCCCAACCCAGAGGAGAACGTGAAGCAGCGCCCGTTGACGACGCCCACATCCACCCGGCGCGGCTCCCACGCGTCGGCGATGCCGAGCAGGTGCTCGGTCGCATCCACCAGCTCGCCGGGGATGCCGAGCATCTTGCAGAAGACGTTCGCCGATCCGCCGGGAAGGCACGTTAGCGGGGTGGGGGAGCCGAGCAGGCCGTTTGCCGCTTCGTTGACCGTGCCGTCGCCTCCGAACGCCACCACCACGTCATAGCCCTCGTGGGCGGCCTCGCGGCACAGCGTGGTGGCGTGCCCGCGCGCCTCGGTGTCCACCGCATCCACCTCGTAGCGGCCTTGCAGCGCGTAAACCACCAGATTGCGCAGCCGGTCGGAAACGGTGGTGGCGTACGGGTTGACGATGATGAGCATCCGCCGCTTCACCGCCGGCAGGACGGGCTCGAAGACGTCCGGCGCGTGCTCGACGGCGGGGTCGTCTTGGCGGGTTGGCGCGCTCACTGCACAGCCCTACACCGCGCCCTTGCGGGCGTTACCGAAGCTCGCGTTGCGTTCCGTCTCGGGCTGTCCTATACTGCGGCGCACATAGCTGGACACATCCAGAGGGGTGGAGGGACTGGCCCTTAGAAGCCCCGGCAACCACCGCGTCACAGCGGGAAGGTGCCAATTCCAGAGAGATGTGTGGCGGGCTTCGTGTTCTTCGCCACACGGTTCACCGGCGAAGAAGACATAGAAGGGAGCCCATTGTGGCTGTGACACACCTCAAGTGCAGAGAGTGCGAGGCGGAGTATCCGCTGGAGGCTTTGTACGTGTGCGAGCGCTGCTTCGGCCCGCTCGAGGTCGCCTACGACCACACCCACCTGCTCGACGGGGCGGACGGCGGCCCGCGCAACGTCGACGAGCTGCGCCGGCGCATCCAGGCGGGTCCGCAGAACATCTGGCGCTACGCCGACTTCCTGCCCGTGGTCGACGGCCCGCCCGGCCCATCCGGACGGCTGGCTTCGCGCACGGGCCTGCCCGCGGGCTGCACGCCGCTGATCCGCGCCGACCGCCTGGCGTCCGAGCTCGGCCTGGGGGAGGTGTGGGTCAAGAACGACGCCGCCAACCCGACTCACTCGTTCAAGGACCGTGTCGTCTCGGTTGCGTGTGCCCGTGCTCGCGAGCTCGGCTACAAGGTGATCGCGTGCGCCTCCACCGGCAATCTCGCCAACTCGGTTGCCGCTCACGCGGCGGCGCTCGGGTTGGACTCCTACGTGTTCATCCCGGCGGATCTCGAGGAGCAGAAGGTGCTCGCCACCGGTGTGTACGGCACCAGGCTCGTGGCGGTGAAGGGCAACTACGACGACGTCAACCGTCTCTGCACCGAGCTGTCCGCCGAGCGCGACTGGGCGTTCGTGAACGTCAACCTGCGCCCCTACTACGCCGAGGGGTCCAAGACGCTCGCGTATGAGATCGCCGAGCAGCTCGGCTTCGAGCTGCCCGACCGCTGCGTCGTGCCGATCGCCTCCGGCTCGCTGTTCACGAAGATCGCCAAGGGCTTTCGCGAGTGGCGCGAGCTCGGCCTCGTGCACGGCGAGCTGCCGCGCATGAACGGCGCTCAGGCGCAGGGGTGCTCGCCCGTGGCGTCCGCGTTCTCAGACGGCCACGAGGTGTGCCGCCCGGTCAAGCCCGACACGATCGCCAAGTCGCTCGCCATCGGCAACCCCGCCGACGGCCCGTACGCGCTGGAGGAGGCGCGGCGCAGCGGCGGCGCTGTGGATGCGGTGAGCGACGAGGAGATCCGCGCGGGCATCGCCCTGCTGGCGCGCACCACCGGCGTGTTCACCGAGACAGCCGGCGGCGTGACCACCGCCGTCTTGGCGAAGCTCGCCCAGCGCGGCGACATCGGTCGCGACGAGCGCGTCGTGCTCGTCATCACCGGCGAGGGCTTGAAGACGCTCGACGCGGTGCGCGGCACGTTCCAGACGCATGAGATCGAGCCGACGGTCGAGCAGTTCACTGCAACCGTCGAGCACGCCCCGAGCGAGACCCGCGCCCACGCGGCGCTCGCCGGCGTCGGGGTGGAGGGCTGATCGGATGGGTGTCACCGTGAAGATTCCCACCCAGTTGCGCTCAGCCGCCGGCGGCGCCAGCGAAGCGGAGCTCCAGGGCGCCACGGTGCGGGAGGTGCTCGACAGCCTGTGCGATCGCTTCGACGGGCTTGGTGAGCGGATCTGCGACGAGGGTGGGTCGCTGCGCCGATTCGTCAACGTGTACTTGAGCGGCGAGGACATCCGCTTTCTGGACGGCCTGGACACAGAGGTGCAGGACGGGGCTGAGCTGACCATCCTGCCTGCCGTGGCAGGTGGCTAGTCTCTAGCTGATGGCAGTCGAGCAGCAGCCACCGCCCGAGCAGCAAACCGCAAGCGAGCACGCCGCCACGGGTCGCGCCCTGAACTGGGTGCTCGCGGCTCTCGTCGCGGTGGTGATCGCCGGCGGCGTGGCGTTGCTGGTTTCGGGCAAAGGCGGCAGCCCTCACAAAGCTTCGGGGGTGTCGAGCACGAGCGCCTTCGCCGGCTCTGTGGCATCGCCGCCCGAGCGCGAGCCCCCGCTTCAGCTGCGCAACTACAAGGGCGAAAACGTGAACATCGCCTCTTACAAGGGCAAGGCGGTGCTCGTCACCTTCGTCTACACCCACTGCCCCGACGTCTGCCCGCTGATCGTCTCGAACTTCCGCGTCGCGCAGGCGCTGCTCGGCGCCCAGTCCTCCAAGGCGCAGATCGTCGCCGTGTCGGTTGACCCGCGCGGAGACACTCCCAAGACTGTGGCGAAGTTCCTGGCAACCCACCGGATGACCGGCAGGATGCAATACACGATCGGCTCCGCCAAGGAACTGGCGCGTGTCTGGAAAGCGTGGGGGGTGGGCTCAGAACGCGACGTCCACAACCCCGGATTGGTGGAGCACACGGGATTGGTGTACGGGATCAGCGCCAGCGGCAAGGTGATGACGCTCTACCCGGGCAACTACAAGCCTGCGGAACTCGCGCACGACGTGCCGTTGCTCGCCGCGCGCTAACCGGCGGTGCGCTCCATGCGCCGCCGGAGGTCGGCCCCGCGTCCGGCTGCCACGGCGCGCGATGCCCGCTCCTCGCTCAGCTCGATGCCGTGGTCTTCGGCGAAGTCGAGCAGCTCCTGGCGCTCCTCGCTCTCGCGGGCGGCGCGCATGAACAGCCAGCAGAACAGGCCGAGCGTGAGCAGGCTCTCCTGGGTCATCATGATCCCGCCCGCCATGCGCTGATCGGTGAGCCCTGAGATGTGGTGGGCGGCGTCGGGGTGGTTGTAGAAGGGATAGAAGACCGTGCCCGACCACAGGAAGATGTTGCCGAGGACTCCGCCCGTGAGGCGCACGACGAGGATGTAGAGCAGCCGCCCCAGGTTGCCGAACCAGCGCGGCTTGGGCAGCGGACCGAACAGGCACATCCACATGTTGATCCCGAACGCGATGAAGCACGTGTGCTGCAGGGCGTGCACCCACAGATGGTTGAGCGCCGCCTGGTAGAGGACGGGCAGGTGCCACACATACATGTCGATCGCCCACAGCGGGAAGGCGATGAGCGGGTTTGAGAGCACTCGCAGGCGGTCGAAGAAGCGGATGCGCAGGATCGGCGCGAGCAGTGGGCCGGTGAGGCCGAGCACGATCAACAGCGCTGCGATTTCACCCATCAGCAGGTGCTCCACCATGTGCATGTAGAGCAGTTCGTCGCTCAGCTCGCCGATCGGCGAGAACAGCGCCACGAGGATCGTCGCCAGAGCGCTGTAGAAGCACGCCTGCCGCCACCTCGGCACAGGATGAGTGGTTTGCGAGAGTGTGTGGGCGCGCCTGGCGTAAAGAGCCCCGAGCAGCAGCGTCGGTGTCAGCTGGATCGCGTTCTCGAGCGAAAGCAGCGTCGCTGAGGGGGCGGGCAAGAGCATGCCAGTGCAGCGTAGAGCCCTGCTTGCGGAGATGTCGCCGCGCGCTGGACCAATTGAAGGTTTGAGTTGCGCCTGCGCTTGGTAGAAACCCGCAAATGGACCTGGGGGAGTCTGACGACCGTGCGCAGGCGCTTGCGGTGGCGATGAACGCGCTCGCCGAGGCGGTCACGATCCGTGGCGCCGACAACCACGTGATCTATGCCAACACCGCGGCGCTCGACCGCTTGGGCTTCGCCACGGCTGAGGAGCTGAGCGTGGCGGACCCGCGCGAGCTGCTGGGGCCGTGGAACATGGCTGACGAGCACGGCGCGCCGGTGCGTATGGAGGATCTCCCTTCGATGAAGGTCCTCGCCGGAGAGGATCCGGACCCGATGCTGCTGCGCTATGTGCACCGAGACAGCGGCGAGGAGCGTTGGGTGGTGCTGAAGGCCAGGCCAGTGCGCGACGCTCGCGGCGCGGTGGAGGCGGCGGTGACGGTCATCGAGGACGTCACCACGAGCCGGCGCTCGACGATGCGTCTGGAGTTCATCGCCCGCGCCGGTCACATCCTGGCGTCGTCACTTGACTATCAGCAGACGCTGCGCAACATCGCCGATCTTGCCGTCCCGCAGATAGCCGACTGGTGTGCGCTGGACCTGTTCGACTCCGACGGCGAGCGCGAGTCGGTGGCGGTCGCCCACAGCGATCTCGACAAGGTGAAGCTGGCGGAACGGCTGCGTGGCATCGAGCCGCAGGAGCTCGACCCTGACCAGGGCTTGGGCCTGGTGCAGCGGACTGGCCAACCGGCGCTCTACAACGAGATCACCGACGAGATGATCGAGCGGGCGGCGGTGGGCGAGGAGCAGTTGCGCCTGCTGCGCGAGGTGGGCATGCGCGCGGCGCTGATCGTGCCGATGATCGCGCGCAACCGGACGATCGGCGCCCTGACGCTCGTGAGCGCCGAATCCGGGCGCACGTTCGATCGTGGCGACGTGGAGTTCGCGGAGCAGATCGCCGCGCGAGCAGCCCTCGCGGTGGACAACGCGCGCTTGTATCGCGAGCGCTCCCAGGTGGCGCACACGCTCCAGCGCAGCTTGCTGCCGGATGCGTTGCCGGAGATCCCCAACTGGGAGATAGCCGCGCTGTACAGGCCGGCGGGGCACGGCAACGAGGTTGGCGGAGACTTCTACGACTTCTGGGAGGTCGGGCAGGACGACTGGCTGATGATGATCGGCGATGTCACCGGCAAGGGCGTGGCGGCTGCCGCCGTCACCTCTCTTGTGCGCTACACCGCGCGCACCGCATCGGATTACGACCCGAGTCCGGCGGAGATCCTTGGGCGGGTGGACAGCGCACTCAAGCGACGGCCCGTGCGCTCGATCTGCACGGCGCTTTGCATACGCCTTTCGAGCGGGTGCGGCACCGTGGCGGCGGGCGGCCATCCGTTGCCGCTGTGCCTGGGCGAGGGCGGTGTGCGCGAGATCGGCTCTCCCGGGCCGATGCTGGGCGCCTTCCCCGTCACAGCATGGCCTGAGCGCACTTTCGACGTGCGCCCGGGCCACACGCTGGTGGCGATCACCGACGGGGTCACCGACGTGGTGGGAGAGAATCGCGAGCGTTTCGGCAGGGAGCGTCTGCATCGGGTTCTCGAGCAGTCGCGCAGCGAGGCGCCGACGATCGTGCGCGAGCGCCTGATCGCCGCACTCGATGGATTCCAGGTGGGCGCGCAGACGGACGACACGGCGGCTGTCGTGATGCGGATGGCGGACATCCGCCTCACGGAGGCCGGCTCAGAGCCAAACGACAGAAGAGTTACTTCTGGGAAAGTGGGTAGTGACGAATACGATGATGAAGCCATCGCTGTTTGAGATCGACGCGGATTGGGACGGCGAAACGGTGCGTCTCACCACCAGAGGCGAGCTCGACCTTGCCACCTCGCCCCAGCTCGAGCAGGAGATGCGCACGATCCTCGCCAGAGGGGCACAGCGTGTGACGATCGACCTGTCGGGCTTGACGTTCGTCGACTCTTCGGGGTTGCGTGTGCTGATCGTGCTTCACGAGCGCTCCAAGCAGGACGGTTGGGAGCTTGCGCTGCTCGCGCCCTCCAACCCGGCACGCGCGGTGTTCCGCATAAGCGGCGCCGAGGAGCATCTTCCGTTCGTGCAGGCAAGCTCAGACGGGCACAGAGACGGCTCGCAGAACCTCGAGGGTGCGGGCGAGTTGAAGTTCATGACGAGCGCGGACACGGATTGCAGCAAGCAAGAGGAGGACCCGCCGTTTGTGGAGGAGAACCTGGCATGATCGGCAGCCAGGGCGGCAGAGCAAGCGCACAGCGCGCTCGTTCGGCGGGCGGCGGGGGAGGCTCGTGGCGGCAGTCTCGTCGCAACGGGCGCCATCTTCAGATGGACATCGAGCGCAATGTCGAGGCGCCTGCGATCGCACGCGCGGCAGCCACGGGACTGTGCGAAGAAGCCGGTGTCGACCAGTCGTCGTGCTTCACGGTGGTGTTGCTCGTCTCGGAGACGGTCACGAACGCCGTCCTGCACTCGGCTGGGCCGTCCGAATCGCCGGTCGGCCTGAGCATCACCGTCGGCGAGGGACTCGTCAGGGTGACGGTGACCGATGCGGGGGAAGGGTTCTCCCCCAAGCCGCGTGACCCGGCGTCGCGAGAGGGAGGCGGCTATGGGCTGTATCTGCTCGAGAAGTCCGCCAGCCGTTGGGGCGTGAGCGCGCTCGACGGGACCTGCGTCTGGTTTGAGGTGAGGTTGCCCGGAAGGGAGTGAGCTGGGCAGGCGGCGCGTCTCTTAGGCTGTTCTCGATGTGGCTTGAGACTGGTGAGGCGAACCCGCTCGCGTTGCTGGAGCGATGGATTGGGGAAGCCGCCGACTGTGGCGTGGAGGAGCCTCGTTCGGTTGCGTTTGTCACCGTAGCGCGGGATGGGCGACCTTCTGCGCGGACGGTGCTGCTCAAGCGCTTGCAGGACGACGCGTTGATTTTCACATCGGCGCTCTGGACGCGCAAGGCGTCTGAGCTTCGAGCCAACCCCAATGTGGCGCTCCTGTTCCACTGGCCGCCCGCCGAACGGCAGGTGCACATCACCGGTCACGCTGAGATCGCCGACCGCCAGCTTGCCGTCGAGCTGTTCGCCGAGCGCGACCTCTCGCATCGGATCCAAACGCTCGTGTCCCGCCAAGGGGAGGAGATCGATGACATCCAGCCACTGCGCGCAAGGCACGCCCACCTGATGGATGCGATGGAGACGCCGCCTGAGTGCCCCTCCGATTGGGGGGCGATCCGAGTGGTGCCCGAGACGGTCGAGTTCTGGCAGCAGGCGCCCGACCGGCTCCACGACCGCATCCTGTGCGCACGCGAGGGTGGGGGCTGGCGCGTCACTCGCCTTGCGCCGTGACCCTGTCTGTTGCCGCAGAGGAGGGGTCTGACATGGGGGCGGTTTGCCGCATGTCGCGTGCGGGGCAAAAGGGTGGCATGCCGCGCATCGTCGTCGTTGCCGTGGCGCTGGTGCTCGTCCTGTCGGGCTGCTCGGGGTCGACTGACGGGCCGACCCTGACGGTGTTCGCCGCCGCGTCGCTGCAAACGGCGTTCAACCGCTACGCAGGCCGGTTCCACGGCGCCGCCATCCACTACGCGTTTGCCGGCTCGGACGTGCTAGCGGCGCAGATCGGGCAAGGCGTGCGCCCGGACGTGTTCGCCTCGGCCAACACGGGTCTCCCGGAACGGCTCTACGCCAAAGGGCTCGTGCAGCGTCCGCAGGTGTTCACAGCCAACACGCTCGTCCTTGCCGTGCCCGCCGCCTCGCGGTCGATCACGAGCCTCGCCGACATCGAGCGTCCGGGCGTGACACTCGCTGTCGGCGAGCCGGAAGTGCCGATCGGCGCCTACACCCGCAAGCTGCTGGACCGCCTGCCGGCCACCGCACGGCGAGCGGTGCTCGCCAACGCCAAGGACACCGAGCCTGATGTGAGCGGGATAGTCGGCAAGCTCGCAGAGGGTGCGGTGGACGCCGGGTTTCTCTACGCAACCGACGTGCGTGCAGCCGGTGGACGGTTGCGGGCGATCGAGCTGCCGGCGGATCTGCGCCCGCGCGTCTCCTACGCGGTGGCGATCGTCAAGGGCACCGCACATCCGGAGCAGGCGCGCCGCTTCATCGCCGGGTTGCTGGCAGGCGCAGGACGAAGCGCACTGCTCGCCGCCGGGTTTTTGCCATAAGGGAGTGGCGCGCCTTCAGGCGCCCCACGCGACGCGCAGGCGGACCCCAGGAACGCTCCGAGCGGATCCGGGTTTGTGACCGCCGGCGTTAGCCCACCCGGCGATACCGGATGTGCGTGGCAAGCGGCGAATGCAGCACCTCCACCGGCTCCATGCCGAGGGACTCGACGCCGTCGAAGATCCGCTCGCCGGACCCGAGCAAAACCGGCGCGATGTCGAGCGTGAGTTCGTCGATGACCCCGGCGGTGAGCGCCTGCCGCACGGTGGAGGCGCCCCCCGCGATGTCCACGCCGTCATCGCCGGCGGTTTCGCATGCCTGCGCATAGGCGGCGTCGAACCCTTTGGTGACGAAATGGAAGGTTGTCCCGCCGTCCATCTCGATCGGCTGCCGAGCGTGATGGGTGAGCACGAACACCGGAGCGTGGTAAGGCGGTTCAGGTCCCCACCAGCCGCTCCAATCCTCATCCCACTCACCGCGGATCGGCCCGAACATGTTGCGTCCCATCAGGTAGGCGCCACGCGGACGCATGAGCCAGCCCGCCGCCGTCTCGTCTGCCTCGTTGGCGCGCTCGTCGCCCAGGTGCCAGCCGTGCAGCTCCCTCCCGCGCTTGCCCAGCGGGTGCTCGCGACTCTGCTCTGGCCCTGCGACGAAGCCGTCGAGCGAAATCGACATATGGCATGTGGTGTCCGACACCAACATCCTCCCAAGTGGTTGCGGCGTTCAAGCGGACCGCCCACCCTATGCCAGCTGATGGCCAACCGCAAGCACACCCGTTTGGTGGTCTCGCCGGAGAAATCCGCGACCGTAATCGTCCGTTGCGCCATTCTGGGACCTCAGGAACGCGCCCGACAAGATTCGAACTTGTGACCTTCCGCTCCGGAGACAGTTCCTGGCGTGTCGCCGGATGTCGCGTAGGCCGGTTATCTGGCTCTATTGCTGAGGATTCGTCAATCCGCCCGAACGCCGAATGTCGTCGAGTGGCGTGGGGCATGTTTGCACTTTGTTTGCACCCAAGGTCGCTCATGCAGCGAGGTCGGAAGGTACGCTGGCGAATCTCGCAGGCTCGCCCGCCCGATCATTCGTCAGGCGTAGAGGTCTCCACGTCGGATGTCGAGACTCGATCGGTCTCGGTTGCCTCACCGCCGCCGATTGCCTTGGTCGCCCACTCTCTGATTGAGACCACCGTCCTGAGCGCCTGAGCGCGCTCCAGCGCAGGCGGATCAAAAGGACCCTCGTAACGGAACCTTGCGGCCCAGGGCGTAAAGGCAACCGCAGATCTCAGGCTCTCAGGAGGCTCGAAGCCTCCATCTTCGATCAGATCGCACAGGTAATCGAGATCATGGCTGCGTTCGTAGTGCACGCCATGCTTCATGAGGACGGCCTTCAGGGACTTCTCAACTGCCTGCTGAGCCAGAAAGCCGGCGACATGGTCGGGCACGTCGTCGTGGTCTACGAGCGCTCGTAGGCCAGCCTCGTCGCCCACTGCCTTGGCGAGCAATTCGCGGGCTACGTCGGAGCGGTCACGCCTCGACAAGCACCCGTCCCTCGGTGAGCGCCGCATGAAGCGCTGTTCCCGGAGCCTCGCCCCATTCCTCAACCTGGGCCTCGCTGTAGACCAGAACATCAATCGGCCGACGGAAGCCACGAAGAGCGCTGCGCAGGCGCACCATCTCAGCGTGCTGGTCGGTCACGTCGGGCTCGATCACCAGGAAGTCCAGATCGCTCCCAGCTCGGGCTTCACCACGTGCGTGCGATCCGAACAGGATCACGCGCACTGGGGAGCCGGCAGCCTCGGCCAACGTATGCGCAGCACGCTCGATGTCGCTGTCCATGCCAATTACGCTAGCGGAAGGCGCCGACGCGGGAGATGCGAACAGACGCACTCAGGGCGTTCATGCGACGGTGTCGGAAAGCTTGACAAGCCTCCCGGCTCACGCCGCGCGCGGATGCGCACGGCGCACGGCCTTGACTTCCTCGACCGCGAGCCGGTCTGCCTCGTTGGGGGGAAGCGCGCCCTGCGCCCGGGACTCGTCGAGGGCACGCAGGCCGACATACACCGCAAGGGCGTCCGCAACTACCTGCTCATCGCTCTTGTCGACGCCGCGCATGTCCTCAAGTCGGACGCGGCGCACAAGCTCCTCGTCCAGAGACACGGCGACCTTGCGAGCTGCCATGCAGTCAGGGTACCTCCGACCGAAAGGCTCACCGCAGCGGGGGAGATGGATCGCCTTCGCAGGTTCAGGCATTCAGAGCCTTGTGCCTTTCGCCGACGGGAAGCTGATCGCCAACGGTTCGCCAATATCCCCGTCGAGCAGGTGGACGTAGGTCGAAAGCGTGAAGGCGGGAGAGTGGTGGCCGAGCCACCGCTGCACCTGGACCGCGTTGCGACCTTCGGCGAACAGCAGCGAGGCGCAGGTGTGCCGGAAGGCATGGAAGCCAACCCACGGTAGCTTCGCTTCCTCTGCGGCAGGCTTGAGCACACGCCGCCGTATGTTGTTCGGCATCAGCGGCGAGCCATTCATCGCCGCGAACACCAAGTCGTCGGGCGCCGTTCTGTCGCTTTCGCTCCTAAGCTCCTTCAACGCCACGACGAGCGAACGGTCCAGCGGCACGTCCCGGCGCCCGTAGCGGCTCTTGGGGGGCTCCATACGGCCCTTCACGAGCCCCCGCCGCACCCTGACGTGGGGAGTCGGGCCGGCAAGCTCAACGTGTCGCCACTGGAGCGCGATCGCCTCGCTTATTCGTAGGCCCGTCGAGGCAAGGAACCAAAAGAACAATCGCCACCGGCCGGGGAACTGACTGAGCAGAAGCACCAGCTCGTCGCGGCTCATCGCGCGCACGTAGTCCTGTTCGGAGCCCTCCACCGTAGGCCGGTGGGGGAGGTCCACGTCCCGCGCCGGATTGGAGCGGATCAGGCCCTCGCGGACGGCCGTGGCAAGGCAAGTGCGCAGCGGCTTGACGATGTTGCGTACCGTGGAGTCCGAGAACGGCACTCGCCTATCCGGATTCTCCTTGGTGGGCCGTGCCTTCGTCTGCTCGCATAGCCAGCCGACGAACCCGGCGACCATGCTCGGACTGATACCGGTCAGGCGGGTGCGCTCCGGGAAGTAAACGAGTACCCAGCGCTTCAACACTCGCTCGTATTCATCGCGTGTGTTCTCGCGGAACCCGCGTCGTCCGCGCCCTTGATAGCGCTCGATCCATTCGAGGGCGTATTCGTGCAGCGTGATCCGGGACCGCTCTTGGAACTCGCCACGCGCCAGGTCGGTTTGGCGCGCGGCCTTCTTGCGTCGTGCTTCATCGAGGGTTCGGCAGGACTCCCAATGCTGCTTGCCTGCGATTCGGTAGGCAAAGACGTAGCGGTTGCCACGCTTGTAGATGCCCGGAGTGCGCGTCTTCTGCGTCCGGCCTGCCATCACTCGGCCCTTGCCGCGCCTCTCTTGGCGTGGGCCATCAGATGCTTAGCCGCTCGGCCTCTACCGCAGCGCGTGTCGGCCTGTACAGGCCGTCCGGGCCGCAGACCGCCAGCTCGTAGTCGATCAGCGCACGCAGCGCCAGGCCCACTTCTCTGCGGTCGGCCTCCTTTTCGGCGTCGCGCTCGCACTCGCGCGCTACTGCCTCGCTGCTCATCCCGTTCTTCCCGTCGCTTACGAGGATGTACATGACGACGGCTGCGAGCCTGTCGATCTTGGGGTTGTTCTCCACGGACTCCTCCTTTGGTCGGAGGCTCCGAAAAACGTTCTTCTGGCGAGGAAGACACCCGCGCTGCATCGATAGGGTGTCTGTGCGCCGGGAGTTCACGCTTCCGGTGCCACGGCGCCCGGCTGCTACAACAGCGCGGGCGCCAACTTGTATGTTCGCTTGGTCCAGCCTAACTGAACTTTGCTTAGATTGCAATGGTACGCCACGCGCCGACGGAAGAATCCGACGAAGATCACCAACTGCTCGGCCGCGCCTTGCGCGAGCTGCGCATGCAGGCCGGTTTGACCCAGGACGAGCTAGGTCAACGCGCCAACATCGGAACCTCCTACCTCTCGCAGATCGAGAACGGCCACCGTGGCGTCGGCTGGCATACGGTGATGCGCCTGCTCCGAGCGCTCGACGCCGACCTCGGGGGACTGGGCGCGGCGATCGACAAGCAGAAGCGCGCCGGGACACGCTGAACGACCGTCCTGGCGTCACGCCGCGCCGCCTTCGATGTAGGCATCCAGGTCGTCGCGGTGCAACAGGACGCGGCGGCCATCGCGGCGGGGATGCAGCTTGCCGAGGGCGATCAGGTCGTAGATGCGGTCCTTGCGGCAGCGCAGGCGCTCGGCAGCGTCGGTGACGTTCAGCCACGGTGAGACGTTCGGCTCGGACGAGGGGATGAGCGCCGCAGCTCGCAGCGCGATCTCCGCAACCTGCTCGTCGGCCAGCCTGACCGTTAGCTCGATCATGTGTAGGCCCGCGCCATGCGACGCGTCCGGGTTATGGGTGCTCGATAGGTCCGCACACCCTTAACGACCCCGAAGGCCCTACGCCGGCCAAAGAATCCGCCACGTCATCCGTCCAACGCCGCTCGT
This sequence comes from Solirubrobacteraceae bacterium, assembly GCA_051955355.1. Taxonomy (GTDB): domain Bacteria; phylum Actinomycetota; class Thermoleophilia; order Solirubrobacterales; family Solirubrobacteraceae; genus Palsa-744. Next base: position 13,522 of record JBQCGU010000023.1, read on the forward strand.
CGTGATCTCGCCTGGCCCGAAGGCATGGGGCTCCCTTCGCCAGCTGCCGGCGACGATCGGCCATCCAAGTCTTCCAGCAGCCCAATGGCAACCGAAGCGGACACAGACTACGGGTATGAAATACGGCCTGGGCCTGCTGTCCGGTGGCGATCGTAGGGTCGTGTGACCGGGACAGGGGCTTGTGGGAAGGACGCTTGTGGGCAGGCCGCCGTGCATTTGGGCTGTGAGCCCGTCAATGACTAG
>JBQCGU010000024.1:0-4824 GCA_051955355.1 Solirubrobacteraceae bacterium
AACGGCAATGAGCAGCAGGTCGAGGTCGGCGTCCATCGAGGCCCCCTAAGGTCGGCGATGCCAGTTAGCACCGCCGACTTCGACCCTGCTGCCCAGAAACCCTCGATCTCCACGGGCTTCCCCGTGGAATCAATCATCTAGGCGGTTGCGTCGATGTTCAGGCGCACGTAATCCACCACGAGCGGATCGCCCAGCCGCCGGTGCACCTGGTCGAGGAACTCATCCTCGAGCTCCGCCGGCAACCGGGCGAGGAAGGGGTTGAGGATGACCGTCGCCAGGAACGTGCGCGGCTCGGGTGGGCGCGCCGGGGCCGGTGTCAGCCAGCAGCGCGCCTGGCGGAAGCCGGCGGCCAGCAGGCTGTCGTGTGCCTGCTCGGGCGAGGTGAAGTTCCAAGGGCGGCTCCAGTCTGTGAAGTGCTCTGCGAATTGGGGCTGCTCGCCCACCTCGCGCGCGGCGTCGTGCACGCGCTGGACGTTGCCCTTCCCTCCGCACTGCGCCACCAGGCGCCCGCCGCTGCGAAGCGCGGCGTGCAGCCTGCGGTAGAGCAGGTCGTGGTCGGCGATCCAGTGGAACGTGGCTGTCGAGAGCACTGCATCGACGCGCTCCTGCAGCTCGAGCTCGCGCAGATCCACGAGTCGCACCTCAGCGCGCTCGCCCAGGCGCTCGCGCGCCGCCTCCACCATCCCCGGGGAGCTGTCCACCGCGATCACCCGCCCTCGCGGCACGCGCTCGAGCAGCATCTCGGTGACGCGTCCGGTGCCGCAACCGGCGTCGAGCACGAGCTCGTCTCCTTTGAGCGGCATGCGCGCCAGAACGTCTGCGCCCCACCGCTGCTGTGGGGTGGAGATGCGGTCGTAAGCCCCCGCATCCCAATCGCGTACAGACATACATCTGTACGTTATCACGTACTAGGTCAGTCGATCGCCCTGTCCTCGAAGCGCCCGGACGAGGTCAGGGTGGGCGCTGCGCGGCGAGCCGGCTGCAAACGGAGGCGCCGGGTCGTACTCGATGCCGAGCTGAATCGCTTCGGCAACCCGCTCGCCGGCGATGCGTGCCGCGAGCGCCAAGCCCATGTCGATGCCGGCGGACACACCCGCCGCCGTCACGAGCTTCCCGTCGAACACCACGCGCTCTGAGATCGCGTGCGCGCCAAGCTCGCTCAGCTCCTCCATCGCCAGCCAATGCGTGGTTGCGCGCCGTCCGCTCAAGAGGCCGCTCGCCGCCAGTATCAGCGAGCCCGTGCACACCGACGCGGTCCATGTCGAGGTCTCATGCGCGGAGCGCAACCAGTGGTGCACCGGGCAGTCATCCATCAGCGCGCGGCGGCCCTTGCCGCCGGGCACGAGCACGACGTCGGGCGTGGGCACCTCCGAGAGAGACGCATCCGCGGTCAAAGCCAGACTGCCGTCTTCGGTGCGCTTGGCTCCGGGCTGCTCGGCGACGAACGTCGTCGTCGCGCCGGGCAGCCGGTTGAGCGCTTCGTACGGCCCGATCGCGTCGAGCGCTGTCAGCCCGTCGAACAGGAGGATGGCGATCTGCACCTCAGCGATCATGCTCGATTGCTCCTCCGTGCGCAAGGACTCGCTAGTCTCGCGCGACATGGCTGAGCTGACCGTTTACGAAAAGCCCACCTGCACCACCTGTCGCAACTTGCATGCGTTGCTCACCGAGCGTGGGGTGGATTTCGAGAGCGTCGAGTATCACGTGACGGGCCTCTCCGAGAGCGAGCTGCGCGAGTTGCTGCGCAAGCTCGGTGCCTCACCGCGTGAGTTGCTGCGCATGCGAGAGCCGCTCGTCAAGGAGCTTATGCTCGACCGCGAGGGCGTGTCCGACGACGAGTTGATCGCTCGCATGGTCGAGCACCCGGTGCTGGTGCAGCGCCCGATCGTCGTTCGTGGGGAGCGGGCTGTGCTCGCGCGCCCGGTAGAGCGGGTTCTCGAGTTGCTATGAGCGGGCCGCGCGGCGCGAGCGAGCACACGCGCGCCGTGCACTCCGCCGCGCACGCGCAGCTGCCGTTCGAGGACCGAGAGGACTTCGACGACGCGCGGCGTGGCTTGATCGCCGCTGAAAACAGCCTCGTATTGCACGACGCGCGCGGGCGTGTCGTGTGGGACATGGACGGCTATCGCTTCGTCGACCCCGAGGCGCCCGCTCCCGACACGGTGCACCCTAGCCTGTGGCGGCTCGCCCAGCTCAACGGACTGCACGGGCTGTTCGAGGTGACTCCGGGCATCTACCAGGTGCGCGGCTATGACCTGTCGAACGTCACATTCGTCGAGGGGCGGCGTGGGGTGATCGTGATCGACCCGCTCATCTCCACCGAGTGCTCCGCCGCCGCCCTCGATCTCTATCGCCGCCACCGCGGTGCGCGTGAGGTGAGCGCGGTGATCTACTCCCACACCCACGTCGACCACTTCGGCGGCGTCAAGGGCGTCGTCTCGCAGGAGGCGGTGGACGCCGGTGACGTGCCCGTGTGGGCGCCGGTCGAGTTCCTGCAGCACGCCGCCAGCGAGAACGTGCTCGCCGGCACCGCGATGGCGCGCCGCGCCGGTTACATGTTCGCCCCCGCCCTGGAGCGCTCGCCGCTCGGACAGGTTGACGCCGGCATCGGCAAGACCACCTCCAGTGGCACCGTCACGCTGATCCCGCCCACCCACGAGGTCAGCGCCACCGGCCAGGTCGAGGAGATCGACGGCGTGCGCTTCGTCTTCCAGCTCGTTCCCGAGAGCGAGGCGCCTGCCGAGATGAACTTCCACCTGTCCGAGCTGCGCGCGCTGTGCGTGCCCGAGAACGCCACCCACTGCCTGCACAACATCCTCACCCCGCGCGGCGCCCAGGTGCGCGACGCGCTGCGCTGGTCCAAGTACCTGGGCGAAACCATCGAGCTGTTCGGGCAGAGCTCCGACGTGATGCTCTCCCAGCACCACTGGCCGCGCTGGGGAACGCAGCGGATCGTCGACTTCCTCGCGCTTCACCGCGACCTGTACCGCTACCTGCACGACCAAACCCTGCGCCTTGCCAACCGCGGTCTTACGCCCACCGAGATCGCCGACGAGCTGACGCTGCCCGAGAGCCTGCAGCGCAGTTGGGCTTGCCGCGGGTACTACGGCACGGTAAGCCACAACACGCGCGCCGTCTACCAGCGCTATCTCGGCTTCTTCGACGGCAACCCTGCGCATCTCGATCCGCTCCCGCCGAGCGAGTCCGCCCGCCGCTACGTCGAGCTGGCGGGGGGGCTGGAGCAACTGCTCGCGCGCGTGCGCGCCGCGCTCGAGCGCGGCGACTACCGCTGGGCCGCCGAGATCGCCTCGCACGCCGTCTTCGCCGCGCCCGACTCCCGTGAGGCGCTGGAGCTGGAGGCGCAGGCGCTGGAGCAGCTCGGCTATCAGGCGGAGAGCGCGGTGTGGCGCAACCTCTATCTGGTGGGAGCTCACGAGCTGCGCGCCGGCCCACCCCAGGCGAGCGGCGGACGGCGCATCGCGAGCGCCGACGTGGCGCGTGCGCTGAGCGTCGAGCAACTGTGGGACGCGATCGGCGCACGCTTGGATGGGCCGCGCGCGGCGCACACACGCATCGTGATCGGCTGGCACTTCACCGATCTCGGGGAGCGCTGGACTCTGAGCGTGTGCAACGGCGCGCTCAACGTCATCGGCGGGCGGATCGCCGGGGACGCTCAAGCCACCGTGACGCTCACGCGCGCGGCGTTTGACGCGGTGCTCCTGCGCGAAGGCGATCTCGGGGAGCTGTTCGCCAGCGGCGCGATCGTCATAGATGGAGAAGGGGAGAAGCTCGGCGAGCTGTTCTCGCTGCTCGACGACGGCGATCCCGCCTTCGCGATCGTCACGCCCTGACGCCTGACGCGCGGATCGCTCGCCGGTGAGGCGACTGGCGGGCGCCGATGCAGACGGTCAGGCGATCTCGAGCACAACCTTGCCGAGTGCGCGGCGCTCGTCGAGCGTGCGCAGCGCCTGCGCCGCCTGCTCGAGTCCGAAGCGCCCGCCGACGATCGGGCGCACGAAGCCTTCCTCGATCATCTTCTCGATCGCGTCTGCGATCTCGCGGTTGCGCTCGGGGTGGAGCAGCGCGTACGCGCCCCAGCCGGCGCCCACCACCTCGATGTTGCGCAGCAGCAGGCGGTTCACCTTCACCTCGGGGATCGACCCGCCCGTGAAGCCCACGACGAGTGCCCGCCCGCCCTCGCGCAGCGTGCGCAAGCTGTCGGTGAAGCGGTCCCCGCCCACTGGGTCGAGCACCACATCCACGCCGCCGCCGCTGCACTCCAGCGCCTCGTCGCGCCATTGGCCGTCCGAGCGGATCACCTCGTCGGCGCCGGCGTCGCGTGCAACGCGCTCCTTCTCGTCGCTCGACACCACCGCGATCGTCGACGCTCCGAGCGCCTTGGCAACCTGCAACGCCGCTGTGCCCACGCCGCCAGCCGCGCCGTGCACGAGCACCTGCTCGCCCGCCGCCAGCCTGCCGCGCAGCTTCAGCGCGAAGTACACCGTGTGGTAGTTGAGGATCACCGACGCTCCCTGCGCATCGTCGAGCTCGTCGGGCAGCGCGAACGTCAGGTGAGCGGGCGCCACCGCCTGCTCCGCCATGCCGCCCAGCACGGTGAACGCCATCACGCGCTGTCCCTCTTGCAGCCCCGACCCGCTTGGCGCCTGGAGCACTCGTCCCGCCACCTCTGCGCCCGGCACGAACGGCAGATCCGGTTTGAGCTGGTAGAGGCCGCGTGTCTGCAGCACCTCGGGGAACGACACGCCGGCGGCGTGGACGTCGATCACCACGCCTGAGCCCGGCGTCATCGGATGGTCGGGAGCC
>JBQCGU010000025.1:0-34603 GCA_051955355.1 Solirubrobacteraceae bacterium
GAACCGCTGCACCGCGGCGAGGTCCAGGCGCACATCCTCCGGCGACCCAACCGCGAAGCGCTCGTGCACGAGCCGACCGCTCGGACCGGTGGGAGCATGCGCGTCGAGCAGGTGGGTGTCGCCTATGAACGCCACCCGCAACAACCGCCCCATCGGCAGCGGCACGGTGGGATGGCGCTACGCCGACGCGCTCCCGCCGGCTGCGGCACCGCCTTCGCTGACGGCGGTTGCACTCATGGGCGCCGATAGGATAGCCGCGCCTCCTGGCGAACGCGCATGTCCGACTGGCAAGAGCGAATCACACACGACACCCCGCCCGCGATACGCGCCGAGCACGAGCTGCGTTGTGGGCTGGCGGCCAAGCTCATCGGTGGGAGCGCCATCTGGGCCGACCTGGGGTGCGGCACGGGCCTGGCGGCGCGGGCGGCGCTCGGCGGGCGCCGTCCCGATCGCGCCCTGCTCGTGGACCTCGACGAGCAGGCGACGGCTGGGGCGGCGGGGCAGCTCGCGATCGCCGACACGCGCCGGCTGGCGGGCGACCTGGCTGACCGGTCGCTGCTTGCGCGGATCGGCGAGCAGCTGCTGAGCGTGGAAGGCGAGCGAATCGTCACCTGCTTCGAGGTGGTTGAGCATCTGAGCACGTTCGTGCCGCTGCTGGAGTGGGCGTGCGGGTTGGCACGAGGCGGTCAGGCGACATTCCTGCTGAGCGTGCCCAACGACGAGTTCTGGTCGATCGCAAACCCCTACCACCTCTCGTCATGGGGAGAGGGCGCGTTCGAGGAGCTGCGCCGCTTGCTGCCTTCCCCGCACACGCTCCTGCGCCAGGTGGCGCTCACCGGGTCGGCGTTCGTCGACTGGGACCGCCAGCCCGAGCGACACGAGCTGATTGTCCACGCAGGCGGCGACACCGCCGTGGCCACCCATTTCATCGCCGCTTTCGGCCCTCGCCACGATCTCCTGTGCCGCAGCGCTCTGGCGGTGCAGTCAGATCTGATGGAGCAGCGCCGCTGGGAGCGCCAGCGGGAGAGCAACTTGGCGCTCACCGAAAACACGCTGATCGAACAGGAAGAGACGATCGGGGAGCTGCGCGAGCAGGTGCGCAAGGACAGCGCCGAGTTCAAGAAGTGGCGCGCCTACATACATGAGCTCGAGAGCAGACTCGGCGATCCCCTCTCGGGCACCTCGCAAGAGGAGGGTCCCGCCGCGCAGCAGCCGGACGACGGCAGCCAGGCGTTGCAGGAGCACGAGCGGTGAAAATCGCGTTCGTCGTCAACGACCTGGAGCTCTCAGGTGGGATGAGCGTCGTGATACAGCACGCCCGCCAACTGAGCGCGCTGCCAGGGTGGGACGTCACGCTCGCGCTTGCCCGCGACCCGGATGGCCCAGGCTGGCATGGCTACGAGCACCTTCCCCACCTGCACGTCTGCTCGCGCGAGGAGGCGCTGCGGGAGCGCTTCGACGTTGCGATAGCCACCTGGTGGGAGACGGCGTTCACGTTGTTCGAGCTTCAGGCGGAGCGCTACGCCTACTTCGTGCAGAGCCTGGAGGACCGCTTCTACCACCCCGAGCAAGCCGAGAGACTTGGCGCGGGGCTCACCTTGGACCTGCCGCTTGCGTTCATCACCGAGGCCAGTTGGATAGCCGAGACGCTCGCCGATCTGCGCCCGGATGCTCCCTGCTATCTGGTGCGAAACGGCATCGACAAGGAGGTGTTCGCGCCACTGGAGAGCGTGCAACCGGCTGTCGATGGGCCGCTGCGCGTGCTCGTGGAGGGTCCTCCGACGGCATGGTTCAAGCGCGTCCACGCGGCAATAGACGCGGCGTGTGCGATGCGCGAGCCCCACCACGTGACAGTCGTGTGCGCCAATCGCCAGGCGCTGGGCGAGGTGGCTGCCGACGAGATCGTCGGCCCACTCAGCCACCGGGAGATGGCGGATCTCTACGAGCGGACGCATGTGGTGCTCAAGCTCTCGACCGTCGAGGGGATGTTCGGGCCGCCTCTGGAGGGCTTCCACAAGGGCGCCACGTGCGTGGTGACACCGGTGACCGGCCACGAGGAGTACGTCGAGCACGGGTTCAACGGCCTGCTCACCGACTGGGACGACCTGCGCGGGACCGCGCGCCAGCTCGATCTGCTCGCTCGCGACCGGGAGCTGCTGCACTTCCTGCGCACCAACGCTTTGGAGACCGCACGGGCGTGGCCTGACTGGAAGCAGTCGAGCCAGTTCATGGAGGGTGCGCTCCTTGCGATCAAGCGGGAGCCCCGACCGGACGGGGCGCTGGCAAGCGCTCGCCTGCTGGCTGACCTGCGCAACGGGATCGAGCTCTATCGGGCAGGTTTGCACGAGCGCGCCGAGTTCGCGTTCCGGGTGAACCGGCGCCTGGAGCGGCTGCGTGGCAGCCGCATCGTCAGGAGGCTGCTCGGGTTGCGCCGCTATCGCGTGGCCCGCCTGATGGCGCGGCCACTGCGGCCACTGGTGCGCCGCGCATCCGGCACGTGACATTGACCAACATGCTTGGTTGCCGCGCGGCCACACACAGGCCAATCGGCTCGACGTATCATCAGCCAACATCCAGCCCGAGCAGATGCGCGACGATGCGCCATCTGTCGGTATGGGACCACTGAACCCATGGCGACGAAGACCATTACGACCGCTCCACTGCGCCCACCGTCAGCCCAGATCAGGCGTCCCATGTGGCGAGCTTGGCCGAACCGCATTCGACGTCCCCCGGTCGCGCTCGCCTTGCTCCTTGCTGTCGGAGCCCTGCAATCCCTCGCCTGGACGATCGCAATACCCGCATTTCAGGGACCTGACGAAGACACCCACTTTGCATACGTCCAGCATCTTGCCGAGACCGGTCACCTCCAGAGCGTCTCGAGCGGCACGGGCGCCGTGTCAACCGAGGAGGCAAGCGCCCTGGCAACGCTCAACCTTCATCCGCTTATCGGCAATTTGAGCGCCCGACCGGCTTGGTCGACAGCTGACTTGCAACTGTGGCGTGCAACCGAGAAGGGACTTTCCCGCGACGCCCGAGCCAACGGCTCCGGACCGAATCCGATTGCCAGCAACCCACCCTTGTACTACGCGCTGATGGCGGTCCCCTATCGCATCTTCACATGGCTGCCTTTGCTGAAGCGCCTGTTCGTCCTACGGCTCGCCGGCTCGGTCTTCTTCTTGATGACGATCGCTTTCACCTGGCTCATCGCTGGCGAGATATTCGGTGCCGTTCGCTGGAAGCAGACGCTTGCCGCAGGGACTGTCGCGCTGGAGCCCCAACTCGCATTCATGAGCGCAACCATAAACGCGGATAACCTCCTTGTCGCAGTAACCACCGCGTTCCTGCTTGCCTCACTGCGCATCATCACGCGTGGACCCACACTGAGGCGCGTGCTACTCGCCAGCGGCTTGGCATGCGCCGCGATGCTCACGCACGGCCGCGGCCTCGTCGCCCTCCCGGTACTGGCCGTCACACTGACCGTGGCCGTCGTCCGATATCGCCCTCCGCTGCGAGCCGTAGTGCAGCAAAATGCGGCCGCGATTGCGACCGTCGCCCTTGCCGCTATCGCCTATCTGACATTCTGGAGACCCGGCGGGGCAGGCAAATCGCTCTACGGAGGTCAAGTTTCCGAGCTCAACGGCGGAGGCTTCAACCTGCGCCAGTTCCTCTCGTCGATCTATCAGTTCTACTTTCCCCGTCTTCCCTCCCTGCAACCGCGCATAGGTCCCGAATACGGATATCGCCAAGTGTTCATCGACACGTTTTACGCCACTTTCGGCTCGCTCGAGGTGACGTTCAGACAGCGCATATACGACATCTTGCAAGTGCTCTCCGCCGTCGGGCTGGTGGGGTTCTACACAGCGTGCGTGACGCGGTGGCGGTCGCTCTTGCGATCGTGGCCAGTGGTTGTGGTGATGCTTGCACTGCTGGCAACCACGTTGTTCTTTCTGCACTACGTCTCGTATCAAGCCCTGCTGCATAACGGCGGCAGCGACCCGTTGATCGTGGGCCGATACCTCCTGCCGACGGTGTCGCTCTTCGGCGTGGCCATAGCGTTCACAGCTGCGGCCCTGCCACGCCGAGCCGCAGCGATGACAGGCGGCCTGATCCTTTCGATTGGCGTGTTGCTGTCACTCGGTGGTATTGCAATCGCCACGGCTCGGTTCTATGCGTAGGACCGCCATGCGAGCGTTCAATGCAGGATGGCCCGTGACCGTGGCAGCGACCATGGCGGCGTTCCTGCTCGCAGGCGCGTTTATCTGGTACAAGCCGTTCTTGGAGCGAGACTCGCAGCCGCCTGCGTCGATACCGGCTCCTCCGCCAATGTTCGTCGTCGCCCCGTTTCCCGTCCCGGCTCACCGGGAGGCGTGCATGAGGTCTGTCACACTGGATCCCAACGGGCGAGTCGCCACGTTTCAACTGCGTCCCGCCAAGCCGTTGCCGGCAGGCGGGCCGCCGGTGGATCTCGTATTGAGTGCGCCTGGCTACAAGGCAGTGGCGTCCGTGCCGGGGGGCTATCCGGGAGGCGGAGTGTCCGTCCCCGTGACACCTCCGAGACGACCGGAGATCGGCACGGCTTGCTTCGTCAATCGCGGCACCACGAGCGTCGTCTTCACTGGAACCACCGAAGCGCGAACCATCGCACGTCCAACCACGACCGTCGCCGGACGACCGGTGCCCGGCGACATTGCACTGAGCTTCTTCGATAGTCGCTCTCGATCGCTACTGAGCCGTCTCGATGAAGTGTTCTCCCACGCTTCGGCGCTTACAGATCGCCTCGTGCCCACGTGGTTGATCTGGGGCATCGCGATCTGCGCGGCGCTCGGGATGCCGGCGATGGTCATCGTCGCCTTTTGTCGCTCGCTGAGCGAGAGCTGGAGCGCGTGAGCGCCGGCCCAGCAGGGAGCTAGGTGCCCCTCACGGCCAGAGCTCCGGCTCAGCTCCGTCGCCGCAGACCAAGGATGCTCAGCAGGAACGAGGAGAAGAAGATCTGCGTTCCAACGATGATGAGCGTTGCCGCCACAAGCGCCAGGCGCTCGTCTGCGAGCGCTCCGAAACCTCGTTCTATCCAATGAACCACGATCACGGCGCCTGTCGCCAGGCCGGCCAGCCCGATGCCTCCGCCGAGCACCAGACCGTGCTCGAGGCGCATACGCGCCCGCGTCCAGTCGAACCAGGCGTCCTTCTCTCTCATGAAGTAGGTGCCGTATGCATGAGCGCACAGCCCAAGGGCGAGCACCTGGGTGCCAAGGATCGTAAGCAGGCTGCCACCGATCAACGCGTGCAGCTCCCAGCGGCGCCCGAGCACGTCGATGTTGGCCAGCACCGCCACCGAGATCAGCACGCCCAGCCCGGCAATGAGCAGACCGGGGAGAATGAAGAGGTAGGTGGGGCTATGCACCAGCAGAAAGCGCAGATGACGCCAGCCGTCACGGAAGCTGGACAGCTTGGACTCTCCTCCGCGCGGGTGATACTCGATTGGAAACTCAGCGATCCGCAATTTCTCCTTGGCGGCACGGATCACCATCTCTGACGCAAACTCCATCCCCGTGGTACGCAGGTCCAGGCGCTCGAGCACGTCGCGACGCAGGGCTCGCATCCCGCAGTGCGCATCCTTCACGCCCGTACGGAAGAAAAGGTTCAGCAGGCCGGTGAGGATCGGATTGCCGATGTAACGGTGCAGCCACGGCATGGCGCCCGGCTGGATGTGATCCATCCGATCGCCCATCACGAGCTCTGCGCCGTCGGCAAGCGCACCTACGAAACGCGGAATCTCGTTGAAGTCGTAGGTGAGGTCGGCGTCGGCCATCACGATGTAGTCACCGCGCGCGGCGGAGAAACCCGCGAGGTAGGCGCTGCCATAACCACGCCGTGGCTCATGGATCACACGTGCCCCCGCCTGTTCAGCGAGTTCAGCGCTGCCGTCCTCGGAGTCGTTGTCGACGACGAGCACCTCGCCCTGGAGGCCGCCCACTGTCAGCGCTGCCTGTGCCGATCGAACGCATTGCTGGATGTTCTCGGACTCGTTCAGGCAGGGGATGACGACCGACACGAAGGTCGCCTGCAACGTTTGCTCGCCGTCTTGCGAGGAGATCGGCCTGCTCGTCTGTGCGGTGCTCATGGCTTGTTCAAACCCACGTCCACGTGCTCATCGGCGCTCAAAATCCGGCCCCGTGCACGTGTAAACGCGCCGCAAGGCCGAAAGTGGCGCACCGACCGCTCGCGGAAGCGCTGCGCTGTGCGCCAGATGCTAGCGGATGACGCGGAGGTCAAAGAGCGGAACGCGAGTGCTCCCAGAACGCGGGCATCGCGCTGAGCTTGCGCTTGAGCACAAGAGGCAGCCTGCGGTGGTTGGCACCGAGCACGAGCCCGACCATCTTGACCGACTCGTACACGACGGCGTAAGGGATCCAACGCCGCTGTCCCGCACGCCACAGCCAAACAAGCTCACCGGTGGCGTACCGGATGGCAGCCGAGCGCAGCACCTTCGACGACTCGCGATCTCCGGCGAGATAGGCGCGCTCGGCTGAGGCACCGGAGTCAAAGAAGCGCCTGAACGCCGAGAGCAACGTGTAGTTGTGCGAATGACGGACGGCGGCCTTCGGCTCATACGCGATGCGCTGACCGGCCAGCAGAACGCGACGTGACCAGTCTTGATCCTCGCTCATCACGATGTCCTCGACAAACGGAAACCGCTCCCAGGCGGCACGCGACATCGCCGAGTTGACATTTGAGAAGAGCGTGGTCTGCATATTGAGGTCTCTTGCAGTGTGTGCGTGTTGACGGCGCGCATGAGGTCCGTAGAGGAAGTTCAGGAAATAGACCTCCGGAGGACGTGCGCCATCGTGTGGCAGCTGGCGTCCGTAGACCCCCGCCACACCCGGCTCGCTACGCAGAGGCTGGACAAGCCGCTGTAGCCAAAGGTCGTCGACGGGATAGGCGTCCTGACTGATGAATACGAGCACGTCGCCTTTGGCGAGCGACGCGCCTAGATTGCGACTGGCGCCGTGGTTGAACTCGTGCGGAGGGATCTCCCGAATGACCGCTCCATATTCACGAGCGAGTGCGACGCTGCGATCGGTGGAGCCGGAATCGATCACAACGATCTCCACCGGCTCGCTCACGCGCTGACCTGAGATCGCTTGGAGACATCGCAGCAGGTCGCTGCCGCCGTTCTTGACCGGTACGACGATGGAGATCATCGGCGCGAGAGCATATGGCGTAGGTAGCGGCCCTGGGCATGCGGCACACATGGCGTCGGACTTCTCTAGGCTACGCGCGGCGATGGCCGAACACGCTGCTGGCACGCCGATCTCGATCGTGGTGGTGGCCTACCGCCAGCGCGAGGCGCTCGCCGAATGCCTGCGATCCTGCTCACAGGCGGCGAAGGAGATCCCCGGGGGGGCCGAGCTGATCGTGGTGGACAACGGCGGCCTTGCGGATTTCGTCCGTGACCGTGCGCCCTCGGCACAGCTGATCGAGCCTAAGCGAAACCTGGGCTTCGCTGGAGGAGTCAACGCGGCGCTCGCGCGTGCAAGGGGACGGTGGGTGGCGCTCGTCAACGACGATGCGCGCATAGCGCCCGACAGCCTCAGGCACCTGCTGGAGGCAGGCGAAGAGCACAAGCGCATGGGCGCAGTTGCGGCGCAGATCCGTTTCCATGCCGATCCCGAACGCATCAACTCGGCTGGTATCGAGGTCGACTCGCTCGGCATCGCAACCGAGCGGCTGGCAGGGCGGCCTGTGATGGAGGCAAAGTCGAGCGGCGAGGTGTTTGGGGCGAGCGGCTGCGTTGCGCTCTACCGAAGGGCGATGGTCGAACAGCTCGGTGGCTTCGAGGAGAGCTTCTTCGCTTATCTGGAGGATGTCGACCTTGCTTGGCGAGCACGAGCGGCGGGCTGGAAGTGTGTGTACGAAGCCCAAGCCGTCGCCTACCATCACGGTTCGGCCAGCTCGGGAGAGGGCTCAGATCGCAAGTACTTCCTCGTCGGACGCAATCGGGTCCGGCTGCTCGCGCGAAACGCCACGAGCGGTCAGGTCCTGCGAGCGCTGCCAGGCATCCTGGTCTACGACACCGCCTATGTCGTGTATGTCGCACTTGCTCATCGCACGCTCGCGCCTCTGCGCGGCCGCCTCGCCGGGCTACGCGAATGGCGCAGCGCTCGCCATGGGACGCGTGCTTTCAGGCGCCATGTGCGGCTGGGGTCAGGGTGGCAAGGATGGACGGCTGCTTTGCGCCAGCATCGGGCATACCTGCGATTGGGATCGCGGGCTTAGCTCTGCGATGACTTCGCGCGCAGCTCCACTGCGAGGCGGACTGCCTCGGACAACTGCTCTGCCAGCACCGGATAGGCATAGCGCTCAACTCCCAGCGGCTCGTACGACCGCTCGAGCTCGCCGCGGATCGCCGCGCACAGCAGGCTTTCGATTCCCCCCACGTCATCTGGAGCCGCACACGCCCCGGTGTGCGTCTCGGCTACGATCCGGGCCGCCTCGTTACCCTGCGCAAGAGCGACGATCGGCCGACGAGCAGCCATGTACTCATAGAGCTTGCCAGTAGCCTCACTCCCGTCGCGCGAGGTGAGAAGCAGAAGAGCACTGGCACTCCGTTGCAGCTCGATTGCCTGGTCGCGCGAGAGAAAGCCAAGGTGTTCGATAGTGTCGCCGAGGCCGGACTCCCTCAGCAAGCTGCGCTCGTCTTCCTCTGAGCGACCGGCGAGTACGAGCCTGACACGGTCGGCGAGACTTCGGTCGGAGTCGATCAGTTTGCGCAGTGCGGCGAGCAACGGGCGAGGATCGCGACCACCCTGTCCTCGCAGCGCCCCGGTATGGACGAGCGTGAAGTGCGCTTTCTTGCCGACCGCACCTGCGTGTTGGTCGACCGCGAGGTCTGGATCGAATCCGTTGGTGATCAATCTGGCCGCGATGCCGAGCCTGGCTTGGAAGTCTTCGACGATCGGCTTGGTGACGCCCACAACCACCTCCGCGCTGCCGCCGACCCGAGCCTCCATGCGACTGTTGAGCTCCCGTTGCGCGGCTGTGGGAAAGGGCGGTTTGAGCGGCTCGAAGCACCAACCATCCCGGAAGTCGGCAATCCAGGCGGGACGACGCCTTCCGAGCGCCAAGCCAAGCAGGTGAGTCGACTCGGCTGGACTGCTCGTTATGAGACAGTCGATGTGCTGACGCTGCAGCTCACGCCGAATGGCCCTGAGCGCGTAGGGCACCCAAGTCACGAGCCACGGGTCGGGCACGATGCCCTTCCACAGCACTGGCGGCATGACACGATTTCCGACCGGCTGGACCTCGCCGGCGGGCGATGACTGTCCCTGGCCCGTTGGCTGTTCGCGCAAGAGCAGATGACGCAGCGCGCGGCTGGAGTTGAGATTGCCGGTGTGGATCGCACCATCGGCCTCGCCAGAGGGATGTCCCGGCGGGGCAGCGGTGACCACAGTGACGTGATGGCCGAGGTTGCGCAGGTACTTCACCATCGCGGCCCAGCGGTTGGAGCCGGAACCCGGTTGGGGAGGGTAATAGTAGGTGGCCACCAGGAGGCGCAAGCCCATCAAGCATTCACCTCCGAGCACGACGACGAAGACGCCTTGGAGCCACCGCTCGCCGCCTGATCCAGTACCGCAGCCAGGTCGGCAGTGAGCTTGCGGCGCGAGTAGCGTGCCATCACCCAGTCGCGCACATGGGGTTGGTCCGGCAGCCCATCATTGCTCCAGCGGTGGTAGAAGCTGAGAATCGCCTGCTCGATGCCCGCCGGATCGTCGGGAGCTGCGATCAGGCCGGCATCGGCTGCACGGACCATGTCAGCCGCCCTTCCGTCTGTGCGCGCCACGCAGAACACCGGGCGGCCGCTGGCGAGATACTCGTAGAGCTTGCCGGCTGGAGCAAGGCTCGACGGCGACACATAGTGGAGCAGCACAGTGGCAGAAAGCATCTCGACCAAGGCATCGCGGTGTGGCACGTAACCGATTTGTTCCACCGGCACCGGCCAGCTTCCCTCCACCCCTCGCAGGTCGCTTCCGACGATGCGTACGCATATTTGGTTGAGATCGACAGCGCCACGCCGGCCAAGCCGCTCGAGCGCAGCAAGAACTGGGGTCACATCCTGCTCACCGTAGAGACTGCCGACGTAGCTCAGCGTCAGCCGGTCTTGACGCCTGACCTTGGTTGCGTGGAGTCCGCGGAAGTCCTCCTCATCTACACCGTTGGGAATGACCCATACCGGCGAACCCGCGGGATTGGATATCTCGAAATAGTCCTCGACAACCGTCATCGCGGCGGCGCGAGACGCGATCTTCCGCTCGAGTCTCCGTGCCGCCTTGAGGACGAGGGCTGGGTCATTGCGCAGATGTGGGTTGGCGGACCACTCGTCGCGAAAATCAGCCACCCAAGGTATGCCAGTGCGTCGCTGAATGGCGAGGGCCAGGAGATGGGCCGAGGGAGGCGCCGATGTGGAGAAGATTGCTGCCGGGCGATCAGATCGGACGATCTTCATCGCGCGGCGCAGCGCGTCTGGAATCCAGCCGACCGCCGCATCGGGAAATGCGGCGACGCGCGATGCGCGCTCAAGCCCCAGCCGCGACAGCGCAATGGCAGGAGCCATCGCCCCACGCGGCTCGATGGCGCGCACCACAGAGAGGTCGGGGGGCAGCTCGCGTGCGAGCGTGAGGTCCTTCACCGGGTAGACGTTCGAGCGTGTAGTGAGGATCGTCGGACGCCAGCCCTGGTCGGGCAGATACTTGGCGAACTTGACCGTCCGCTGCACTCCGGCTCCTCCCAAAGGGGGAAAGTAGTAGGCGATCATGAGCACGCCGCGGCGCGTCCCCTGGTCAGGCTCGAGCACCATCGGGTCCGGGATCGTAACGTACGCCTGACGCCGGCTCGGACGGCCCTATAGGATCGCCGCACATGCGCATCGCCGTCGCCGGGTGGTTGAATTCACCTCACGTACGTGCATGGGCTGAGATGCTCGTCGAGCTGGGATACGACACGGTGCTCGTGGGACACCGCGCCCCAGGATGGCCTGAGCCTGAACGGCATGAAGGCGTCGCCATATGCGAGGAGATCCAGCTCGGCTCGATTCCCCTCGCTCGCAGCTATGCGTTGGGGCGCGAGCTGTGCAGGACGGTCGAGCGCGTGCGCCCCGCGATAGTGCACGCGCACTGGTTGCCGGAGTACGGCTGGCTGGCCGCGCGGGCGCGCTTGCGCCCGCTCGTCGCGTCGGCGTGGGGATCCGACGTTCTCGGCGCAGGTTTTCTCGGCCGTCATCGTTCCCGTATAGCCATTCAGGGAGCAGACCTGGTCCTGGCCGACTCAGCTTCGCTGGCGGACGCCGCTCGCTTGATGGCGCCCAGCGGTCCGCCAATCGAAGTCTTCCACCCCGGCGTCGATCTCGAGCTGTTCAATCCAGGCGACCGCGAACACGCGCGACGCTCGCTCGGATGGCCAGCAGACGTGCCGATCGTGCTCTCGCCACGAGCGCTCACCCCGCTCTACAACCACGAATCGGTGATCAGGGCATTCGCGCGTCTCCGGAGGGAGATACCCGATGCTCGGCTAGTCCTCAAGCACCCGGGTGGAGCTGTCCCAAAGCGAATCGCCGAAGAGATACGAAGGGCCAGCGTGGGAGGCTCCATCGATGTGGTCGGCCATCTCGACGCGTCCGACATGCCAACGCTCTACAGAGCAGCCGATGTAGTCGTGTCTCTGCCATCGAGCGACAGCTCACCCGCAACCGCATGGGAGGCATTGGCGTGTGCCTGCCCATTGATCGTGTCCGACCTTCCCTGGGCACGCGCCGAGCTGAATCACCGTGAGCATGCCTGGATGTCGCCGATCGACGACGAGGCTGTGGCAGGGGCGTTGCAGGTGATCCTCACAGACCCAGCGGTGTCCGAGGCGCTGAAAGCGCACGGCCTTGCTCTCGTCCAGAGAACCAAGAACCGCCTACAGCAGATGCAAGCGCTTGATGAGCGCTATCGCGCTCTGGTTGCAGCCGACTGAGGCTTCTGGGCGACCGCCAGAGTGTGCACTCGCAGCCAGGGCACGGCGAGAGCAAGCTGTTCGACCGCGCGCACACGACACGCATGACGCGCGACATCGGAGTCCAGGCCTACCGAGCGCAGTCGAGCGCCGGGAAACCACGATCGGAGCTCTACAGCAGATAGTGGTGAGACAGGCGTTTTGCGCTGAGGCGGCGAGGTCCGTCGATACGCGCGCACCAGAAGTCGGAGCGCCCGTATGGGCAGGGCGGGCGGACGCATGTCATAGGAGAGCAGGAGACCGCCGGGCGCCAGCACGCGCCACATCTCTGCAGCGACGGCGCGCCGCAGCGCACTGTCGAGCACCGAGCTGAGGCACGTGAACTGCGTAACCAGGTCGAAGGACTCGTCCTGCCACGGAAGCCTGGAGGCATCGCCGACCATGAGCTCCAAGCTCGGGTAGCGACGATTGGCTGTAGCGATGCGATCCTCCATAAGGTCGATCCCGCTCGCCTGCCCGGCGCCATAGTCGAGGAAGCGGCTCAGCAGCTCGCCGCTGCCGCAACCCACCTCCAACACACGCGCTCCCGCTAGCCCGACTCCGGCATTGGCGATCTCCTCGAGCACAGCCCGCTCCATCTCGCGCCTGTGAAGGCGGAAGACAGGCTCCAGCCACGGCGATCGTGTAGGCGCACCCCCAGCGTCGCGCTGACGGTAGGCCTCACGGATGCGCTCCAACTCCGCCTGGTGGTCCTTCATCCGGCGGCATCGTAAACACAATCCAGCTGCTCCGATACCGTCAGCAGTGATGAACGACCTCGACGCCCACCCTCCCAGCGGTCGCCGACGCCATCTCGCGGCAGGCGCAGCGCTGGCCACGGTGGCCGAAGTCGGCCCGTTCGCGTCCGCTGGCCTGCTCAGCATCGTCCTCGCACGAGCGGTCGGCCCGTCGGGGAACGGAGGCTTTGCGCTGGCGGTGACACTCATCAGTCTCGCTGCGCTCATATTCTCCCTCGGCTTGTCATCAGGCCTCACTTACGAGGTGAGCCGGGGACTCTGGTCCGCTAGACGCGCCTTGACCCAGACCTATCCACTGGCTCTGGTGCTGGGGGTCATCGGCGCCGCCGCCAGCATAGGTTTCTATGCACTCACCAGACACAGCGTCATGCATGCGATAAGCGAGCCCGTGGCGGCGATTGGAGCTATAGCCATTCCGAGCCTCCTGGTATGGCAATTCGCCGCGGCGATACTCCTTGGCCGCGATCGATACGAGGGCTACTCTTCCCTCCAGCTCACGAGCGCGGCTGCCATGATGCTGGCCGCTGCCGGCTTGGCAATTCCTTTTGGGCTCACCGGAGCGATCATCGGATACGCCACATCGGTGACTGTCACGGCAATTGTGGGAGTCGCCCTCGTGCGTCGGCACATCGTGGCAACAGGCGTACCGGATCCAAACAGCGAGCGAGCTGAATATCAGCCACTCCGAAGAGCGCTGCGGTTCGGCCTCACATCATGGATGTCCAACATCCTTCAACAGGTCAACTATCGCTTCGATGTGATCATCCTTGGTGCCTACGCGTCGACGGCGCATGTCGGGATCTATGCTGTGGCGCTGACGCTGACGAGCATCGCCTGGTTTCTCCCGCACGGCATCCAGACCGTGATCTTCCCTAGAACCGCCGACCTCCACGCGGCTGCTCAGGCGGGTGAGGTCAGCACTGAGGAGAATGACTCGGCTGTGACCCGCGGCACACGACACAGCGTATTGCTGCTTCTTCCTTCCGGGGCTGTCGTTGCGATGCTCCTGGCTCTGGTGCCGGTCATCTACGGTTCCCGCTTCGAGGAGACCGTTGCACTCGGGTTCGTGCTGCTTCCGGGTGTGCTCGCCCTGGGAGTTGGCAAGGTCCTTGCGAGCGTCGTGGCTGGACGTGGCGCCGTTCGCTACAACCTCTACACATCTGCCATAACGGCGTGCGTGACGTTGGGGCTGTACTTTTGGCTGATACCCAGGTATGGCGCTTGGGGTGCTGCCGCCGCGTCATCTCTCTCCTACTTTGCGACAGCTCTCGTTGTTGTCGCTTTCTTCAAGCGACAGCTCCGGATTCCGCTCGCTGATGTTCTCATCCCCACCGCAGCAGACCTCCGTAACTACCCGGAAGCGCTCGCGGCCCTTGCGGCGCACATCAAAGCGCGTGGCTACAACATCGCCCCACGCGTGCTCAAGCGAAGGCGCGGCGTGGCCGGCTGAGCTCCCGATAGAGCCCGATCATCTTCTCCATCTCCTTGTCGCGGTCGTGATTGGCCTCGACGTGAGCGCGCCCTTCGATCGAGAGATCGCGCGCCAGCTCAGGATCGCCAAGCACACGTTCGACGATGCTCGCCACCTGCTCGGCATCGATCGGCGCGAGCAGCACCTGCCGCTCGGCCAGCAGCTCTTGACGTGCCCAGGGCAGATCCGACACGACGCAGGGGCAACCGCACGCCATTGCCTCCCACACCGACCGAGGCGAGGAGTCGCTGCTGGCAAGCGATACGCATACGCTGGCTGCGCGAAACCAATCCGCGAGCTCCTCCACCGGCCTGGGACCGACGATACGAACCCGGTCCGGATAGCGCAGCGCCGGCAGTGCCGGCGTCTCAGAGCTGTTGTGCTTGAGGACGAGCTGCAAATCAGGGACTCGATCCGCAAGGCGCTCGAACGCTCCTATGACAACGCCCGGATTGTATATGTCCTTGAAGCCCCGGACGCTGAGCATGATTGGACCCGTACCCATACCCAGCTTGCGGCGCAGCTCGGTTTGGGGGAGCGATGGGGGAGAGAACGTCGAGAAGTCAACGCCCCAGCTACAGCGGCTGGACCTGCCCACAGGCGCTCCAAGCCGACGCAGTTGCGCTAGAAGGTCAAACGAGTCGGCGAGCAGAGCCTCTGCTCGGCGCAACAACCACATATAGCCGGCTCGCCTCTGCCAAGTTGCCAGGTAGACATCCGACCCCCAGGCCGTAGCGACCAAGGGACGGGCACCGCCGAGCCGAGCCATCACGCCATAGGGCAACCAGTGAGCGTGAACGACGTCAGGGCGCAACTCACGCATCAGCCTCCGGATCCAGAGCGTGCTCGGCCGCGTCTCGGGGAACACCGGAATGCCCGCTTCGGGCAGTTTCGACTCGGGCAGCTCGCCTCCCCACGCAGATCCGCCCACAAAGACTTCAGCGCCACGGCGGTCTATCTCTCGAGCGAAGTCTTCGACATGGGGCGAGTTCGTGGGGCCGACGACCAGGAGTCGGAGGGGTCGCGACCCCTCCGACCCACTGGCGGCAGTCACGATCGGCCCGCGAATACGTCCGGTCGCTCAGTGAACACGCGCGTCGCCCGCTCCAGCTCGTCGAATGTGCCCACGTCGTACCACTCTGCGTCGCAGCGATAGGCGGCGACCTGCTCACCGGCGGCGATCAGGGCCAGAACCAGGTCAGGGAATTGGAACGGACCATCGGGGATGTGGGTGAGCGCACGCGGCTCATAGACGTAGATGCCCATGCTCACGTCGTAGTCGAGTGACGGCTTCTCGCGATAGCCGGTGATGTAGCCGTCGCTGCTCTCGATCACCCCAAGATCGATGTCCACGCGGCGGGAGTGCATAGCCACCGTCAGGGCCGCTTCGCGCTCACGATGGAAGCTCATGAGATCGCTGTAGTCGAGTGTCGTGAGGATGTCTCCGTTCATCGCGATGAATGTCTCATCCAAGCCGGAGACGACCTTGATCGCGCCTGCTGTGCCCAGAGGCTCGTCCTCCCAGTGCCACGCCAGCTCGAGGTCAGCCGGCAACGTGGTGGCCTGTCCGAAATATGTCTGGATGAGCTCCCCGAGGTGGCCGAGACACACGTCTATGTGGCGGACCCCACACTTGTGAAGGCAACGCACGATGTGCTCCATGATCGGTCGGTCACCGATCGGGACCAGCGGCTTTGGGATGATGGTGGTATATGGCCGCAGTCGTTGGCCGCGTCCACCTGCGAGCAGCACTGCCCTCATATGACGTACTGACCAATCCTGTATCGCTCGAGATTGCGCTCGATCCAGTCGAGGGTACGTGCAAGCCCCTCGCGCAGCGGGACGGCGGCCTCCCAGCCCGCAAGCCGCTGAACCATTGTCGGGTCGGACTTCAAGAGCTCCACCTCGCTTTTCGAGGGGCGGATGCGCTCGGAGTCCTGTTCGACGACCAGGTCCTTGCCTACCAGTCCGCCGACCAGCTCCACCAGATCGCCGACCGATACATCCTCGCCTGTGCCAAGTTGCAATGTTGTGCCGATCGTCTCAGGAGCACGTGCCACCGCGACGAAGGCCGCCGCCGTGTCCTCTACGAAGGTGAGGTCGCGACGCGGATGCAGAGAGCCAAGGCGGACCGTATCCCCGGCGAGGGCCTGGGTCATGATCGTAGGGATGATTGCGCGAGCCGATTGGAAGGGGCCATACGTGTTGAACGGTCGCACGATCGTGACAGGAAGATCGAAGGACCGGTGAAAACTGTCCATCAGCTTGTCGGCCGCCACCTTGCTCGCCGCGTAGGGTGACTGCGGCTCGAGTGGATGAGCCTCGGTGATGGGAACGCTCCGCGCAGTGCCGTAGACCTCACTGGTTGACGTGTGCACCAGGCGGCTCACACCAGCCGACAGTGCGGCTTGGGCCACGTTCAGCGAGCCAAGGACATTCACCTCAAAGTAGTCACGCGGGTTCACGTACGAGTACGGAATCGCGATCTGAGCGCCCAAATGAAAGACCATCTCGCTGCCCTTGGCAGCCCGACTGACGGACTCGATATCTCTCAGCTCGCCTGAGACCACCTCGATCTCAGACATTACGTCTGCGTCGAGCCAATCCAGGGTGCCTCGCTCATTGCGCGAGTTGTAGCGGACGAATCCGCGGACACGCGCACCCTCGGCGACCAGCTTCGCAACGAGGTGAGCGCCGATGAACCCCCCCGCTCCAGTGACCAGCACCTGACGGCCCGCAACATCCATTATGCGGCAGACTACCCGACATGACCGGCTGGAGAGTCCCGCTTGCATCCGTCGAAGTGCCCGAGGATGACATCGATCTGATCGCAGGGGTCTACCGCTCGGGGTGGCTCACGATGGGTCCGGAGACCGAGCGCTTCGAGGAGGAGTTCGCTCGCTACTTGGGTGCGCGTCATGCGATCGCCACATCGAGCGGAACGGCTGCCCTGCACCTGATCTGTGCGTCGGTCGGCCTCGGCAAGAGCGACGAGGTGGTGGTGCCGGCCATGACCTTCGTGGCTACGGTCAATGCAATCGCCTATACGGGCGCGCAACCGGTGTTTGCCGACATAGCCGCACTTGACCGACCATGGCTCTCTGCTGACGCCGCCGAACGCGCGATTGGGCCGAAGACCCGCGCAATCATGACGATGAGCTACGGTGGCCACCCCGGCGAGACACCCGCTCTCGCCGAACTCGCCACCGACCGGGCGGTGATGCTCTTGGAGGACGCCGCACACGCGATCGGGTCGCGTATCGGCGCTCGCCACCTCGGTACTTTCGGCTCTGCCGGCGCCTACAGCTTCTTCTCGAACAAGAACCTCGCCGTTGGGGAGGGAGGAGCCCTCGTGACTGACGATGACGAGCTGGCGCAGCGTGCCAGGCTCCTGCGCTCCCACGGCATGACAACCCTCACGTGGGACCGTCATCGGGGCCACGCAAGCGAGTACGACGTGCTCGCGCTCGGCTTCAATGACCGGATCGACGAGCCCCGGGCGGCGCTCGCCCGCCGTCGCCTCGAACGCTTGGACGCAGAGAACGCACGGCGCGCCGAGCTCGACGCGAGGTATCGATCGCTGCTCGCCGAGGTCGAGGGTGTCGAGCCAGCGCTGTCTCCACCGGCCGGTGCCCGATGTGCCCACCACCTCTTCGTCGTAGTGCTGGACCAGACCATCGATCGCGCGGCGTTTCGAACTGAGCTGGCGGCCAAGGGGGTCCAAACGAGCATGCACTACCCTCCTGTCCATCGCTTTTCGATCTATAGAGACAGCGCTCCGGATCTGCCTGTGACTGACGAGTTCGCCCGACGCGCAGTGACTCTCCCGCTCTTTGCCCAGATGACCAACTCGCAGCAGGACCTCGTTGTGGAAGCGGTAGCCGCCGCCGTGCGCGACGGACGGGCAGCGTGGACACCCGGACGATGAACGAGACCGTCGACCAAACAAGCTACTGGGAGCGCCGGCTGGGAGACTCCTACACGCTTGGATCAGTGGGATGGGCCAGCCTCGGCCAGTCATTCAATCGGTGGATGTACGCGGTTCGGAGACGAGTTTTCACGCGCCTTGTTCGCGACTGCGTGCCCGAGCTCTCAAGGGCACACGTGCTCGACTTGGGTTCGGGAACAGGCTTCTACCTCGGCTTGTGGCAAGAACTCGGCGTCCGAGAGCGCAGCGGCTCAGACCTGGCATCGGTTGCGGTTGCTCACCTTCAGGAGGCCTACCCTGACGCACATGTCCACCAATTGGACATCAGCGGCGAACCTGACACCCTTCCGGTGGAAGAGTACGACGTCATCTCAGCGATCGACATGCTGTACCACGTCATCGACGACCAGCGTTACGCGCAGGCGATGTGCAACATATCGCGCATGCTCAAGCCCGGCGGTATCCTTATCTTCAGCGAGAATCTCCCCAAGCGTGCGATCGTTACCACACATCAGGTGAGTCGGACCCGAATAGAGGTCGACCGAGCCCTTGCAGCGGCTCAGCTCGAGCCGATCGCACGCCGGCCGATGTTCTTCCTGATGAACAACCCGCTCGACTCGGATAATCGCCTGCTGAAGAGATGGTGGTCCAGGGTCATGAGGATCTGTTACCGGGGCGAGCTGGCGGGCTGGCTGCTCGGCGCGACGATATATCCATTCGAGCTGGCGCTCGTGCGCATGACGTCCCGCTCTCCGTCCAGCAAGATAATCGCCGCTCGCAAGACACTCTCGACACCAATGATCGCGCGCCCAGGCTTGACGACCCATAACGCACAAGCGACACGATGACCGTTCATCTCTTCGACACCTCCACGCCTTTGGACCCTCTTCGAGACGAGCTCAGCGCCCGGGTGGCGGCGATACTCGACGACGGCCGCTACATCCTCGGTCCCGACGTCCAAGCGTTCGAGCAGGAGTTCGCCGACTACCTCGGGGTAAAGCACGGTGACGGCGTAGCCAACGGAACCGACGCCCTCACGATCGCCCTTCGCGCCGCCGGCGTGGGTCCGGGCGACGAGGTGGTGGTGCCCTCGTTCACGTTCTATGCGAGCGCTGAGGCGATCCCGCCAACGGGCGCAACGCCGGTGTTCTGCGACATCAACCAGGAGTCGCGCAATGTCACCGTGGAGACCGTCGGTGCGGTGCTCACGCCGCGCACGAAGGCCATCGTCGCGGTGGACCTGTTCGGCAACCCCGCCCCGGTGACGCAGTTGCGCGAGGAGTTCGGCCTGCCGGTCATAGAGGACGCCGCACAGGCCGCCGGCGCAAGCGTCAACGGCCGCCGCGCCGGATCGCTTGGAACCGCGGCGACGTTCTCGTTCTTTCCCTCAAAGAACCTTGGCTGCTTCGGCGACGGCGGAGCGATCGCCACCGATGACGAGCAGATCGCCGAGCGGGCACGCATGCTGCGCTTTCACGGGTCGCGCGACAAGAGCACATTCGAGCTCGTCGGCTACAACTCACGCTTGGACACGATTCAGGCGGCGGTGCTGCGCGTGCTGCTCCCCCATCTCGACGCGTGGACCGAGGGACGCCAGGCGGGCGCGCGCTTCTATGAGCAGGCAGGGCTGGGGGAGCTCGTGAGCCTTCCCGCGATCGAGCCGGGGGTGGAGCCGGCGTGGCATCTGTACGTGGTGTGCCACCCCGAAGCCGACCGCCTCTCCTCGGCGCTTGCCGATATGGGCGTCCAGGCGCGCGGCTACTACCGCACCCCCATCCACCGCCAGCCCGCGATGCAGCAGTGGGCTGCAAACGTGCAGCTGCCGGTCACCGATGAGCTCGCGCGGACGAACTTGGCGCTTCCGATCAGTCCGGTGCTCAGCGCCGAGCAAGCCCGCGAGGTCACCTCGGCGATGGCCGAGGCGCTCGATTCGAGCGCCTTCTCCACGGCTTCCCCCACCGGGACGCGAGGGGCGTGAGCCGCCGATGAGCTCTCAGCGGCTGCGCGTCGGCGTGGTGGGTCTCGGCTACTGGGGTCCGAACCTCGCGCGCAATTTCCACGGCCTGCCCGACGCCGAGCTGGTGTGGTGCTGCGACGCCTCGGAGGCGGCGCGAGCGCGAGTTGCGCCGATGGTGCCGGGCACCCAGATGACCGACCGCTTGGAGAACCTGCTCGAAGACCGATCGCTCGACGCGATAGTGCTCGCAACGCCCGTGCCAACCCACGCCGAGCTGGCGGTACGGGTGCTCGAGGCAGGCAAGCACTGCTTCGTCGAGAAGCCGCTCGCCCAATCCGTTGCAGACGCCGAACGAGCTGTGCAGGCGGCGGAGCGCGCTGGCAGCACGCTTATGGTGGGCCACCTGCTCGAGTACCACCCGGGAATCGCCAAGCTCAAGCAGCTCGCGGACGACGGGGAGCTCGGCGACATCCGCTACCTCTACGGCAACCGCCTGAATCTCGGCAAGCTGCGCGCTGACGAGAACGCGCTCTGGAGCCTCGGCGCGCACGATGTCTCGGTGCTGCTGCATCTCGTGGACGAAGAGCCCCAGGAGGTGAGCGCGCGCGGCGAGTGCTACGTGCGCGAGGGCGTCGAGGATGTCGTGTTCTGCTTCCTGCGCTTCCCCTCGGGCGTGGCCGCCCACCTTCACCTCTCGTGGCTCGATCCTCACAAGGAGCGCCGCTTCACGATCGTCGGCTCCAAGCGCATGGCGACATTCGACGACATGGCGATCGAGGGCAAGCTGACCGTGTACGACAAGGGATTTGACGAGGACACGAGCTCCTACGGTGAGTACATCAGCCGCAGCGGAGACATCTACTCCCCGCGCATCCCGAACGTCGAGCCGCTGCGCCTGGAGTGCGAACACTTCGTGCAGTCGATCCGCGACGGCGTCGCGCCGCGCTCGGATGGTCACAGCGGGCTGCGCGTCGTGCGCGTGCTCGAGCAGCTCCAGCAGGAGCTTGAAAGCAGCCGACGCACAGCCGCTCCCGAGCTCGCCTCGCGCTGACTGCCATCAAGTCAGGACGCCGGCGTCGCGCGAGCTCCAAAGCCCGCGATCTGCGCCAGAGTGACCCGCCGCATATCAGCCCCCTCGACAAGCGCCCGATACCACTCAACAGTCGCTGCAAGCCCGTCCTCGAGCGACATCTCCGGCGTCCAGCCGAGCTGCTTGCGCGCCTGTGAGGAGTCGAGCATGAGCTGCGCCGCCTCGTGCGGATGTAAGCCTTCGTCCTCGCTCCAGCGCAACCCCCCCGGCCACAGCTCGGACGCCCGCCGCACGATCCACCCGACGGGCCGGGCATCGTCCTCGGCTGGACCGAAGTTCCAGGCGGTGGCGACCTCCGCCGACTCGCATAGCGCACGCGCCAGCAGGAGATACCCGCCAAGCGGGCACAGCACGTGCTGCCACGGGCGCGTCGCAGCCGGATTGCGCACGCGCAGCGTCTTGCCATCGAGCGCGCAGCGCATGATGTCGGGGATCAGCCGGTCCTCTCCCCAGTCTCCCCCGCCGAACACGTTGCCGGCACGCGCGGTGGCAACGCGCGGCGAGCATGGGTCGCCGAAGAACGACCGTCGATATGCGCTCACCACGATCTCCGCCGCCCCCTTCGACGCTGAGTAGGGATCGTGCCCGCCGAGCGGGTCGCCCTCGCGGTAGGGACGATCGGTGTCGCGGTTCTCGTAGCACTTGTCCGAGGTGACACACACAACCGCGCGCACGGAATCGCAGCGCCGGACGGCGTCGAGCACGTTGGCGGTGCCCATCACGTTCGCCTCGAACGTCTCACGTGGCTGCTCGTAGGAGCGGCGCACGAACGGCTGGGCAGCCATGTGGATGACCACCTCGGGAGCGATGCTGGCGATCGCGTCAGCGATCGCGTGGGGGTCGCAGATATCGCCTTCGATGCTCTCGCACATCCCCTCCCCCACTCGCGCCACGGCGTAGAGAGACGGCTCGGAGGGGATGCCGCGCGAGAAACCCACGACGCGGGCGTCGAGCGCCTGAAGCCACAACGACAACCAAGCCCCCTTGAACCCCGTGTGGCCGGTGACGAGCACCGTTCGCCCGCGCCAGAAGGTGGGAGTCAGACCATTTGCCGCGATCTGCGCCGCGCCTAGCTCGCCTGGCATCGGGTGGGCAGCTTACCGCCGCCCCCGTGCAAGCGGTGCGGCGCTCGCGGGTGCCTTCTACCTCGGATCGAACTCAGTGGTTTGCCGGCGCGGTGCTGATCTGACCCAGCACCGACATGCGATCGCGCTCTTCGGCGAGGTCTCCGAGAGACACCACGCCCACCGGCTGCCCTTCGTCGCACACCGGCATGCGGCGCAGCGCGTGCTCACGCATCTGAGCGATTGCGTCATCGATCGAGTCTCCGGGCCTGAGCGTTACGAGCTGGCGGCTGCAGATCTCGCCGAGACGGCTCGTGCTCGGATCCACGCCGTGCGCCACCGCGCGGATGGCGATGTCGCGATCGGTGACGATCCCGCAGATGCTGCCTTTGCTCATGACGAGCACATCGCCGATGTTGCGCTCATCCATCGCCTTCGCAGCGTCGACGATCGGCGAATCGACATCCAGGCACACCGGGTTTCGCGTCATCACGCTCTCAATGGTTTCAGCCATGGCGGCTCACCTCCGGATAGAAGAATCCTGATCAGGCACCTACTTCCCGTGAGATGGGGCTGCAAACACGGCGTGGCGGCGCGCCCGGGCGGATATCTCCCACACCGCCGCCGCGTGGGCGCGAATGGCGAGCAGCGCCGCTGCCCCGGCGCTGTGACACGTGCATCGTCGATACCCGCATGGGGTATGCTGAAGATATGGATGCGCGAACCCCACGCGGTTACACCGCCACCAAGGAGCAGCTGCGAAATCGCCTTGCTCGGGTGGAAGGGCAGGTTCGCGGTGTGAGCAAGATGGTGGAGGACGACCGCTATTGCATCGACGTGCTGACGCAGATCGCGGCGATCCAGGCTGCGCTCGACAAGATCGCCCTCGGGCTACTCGACGGTCATGTGCGCGTGTGCATGCTCGGCGAGGGCGGCGCCCCCGCGGAGCCCGACGAGCAGGCAGGCGAGCTGATGCAGGCGGTTGGACGGCTGGTGAGGCGATGAGCGCAGCTCGAGCATCCGTGCCGCCTGCTTCTCAGCCCACGCAAACCGCTTCGGGCGGTCATCCGACGGCGATTGCACGCCTGAGCATCCAGGGCATGCACTGCGCGTCGTGCGTGGCGAAAGTGGAGCACGAGCTCTGCCGGGTGTCGGGCGTGACGAGTGCGTCGGTGAACCTGACGACGGCAGACGCCACCGTTCGATACCGACCGCAGGCGACGGATGTGGAGCAGCTGGAGCAGGCGGTGCGGCGAGCCGGCTATACGGGCCGTCGCCAGGCAGCCTCCGGCGAGGCGGAGTCGATCGACCGCCAGGAGCGCGAACGGGAGCGTGAATACCTGACGGTGATGCGCACGTGTCGGGTCGCCGCGGCGGTGTCGGTGCCGGTTCTCGTCCTCTCCTACCCAAACCTGCTCGGCTTGGATCGCTGGGGGTTCTTCGCCAAGGGCTCTGACTCTCTGTGGTGGACGTGGCGCGCGCTGGGCGTGCTGACGGTGCCGGTGCTCGCATGGGCTGGCGCCCAGTTCTACGAGGGCGCGTGGCGGGGGTTGCGCCATCGCGAAGCCAACATGCACACGCTGATCGCGCTCGGAGTCACGGCGGCGTGGCTGTACTCGACCGTGGCGGTGACCTGGCCGAGCATCTTCCCGAAGGCGAGCCTCGCGCAGGAGTACTACGACGTGAGCGCGGTGGTGGTGGCGCTCGTGACGCTTGGCACGGCGCTCGAGGTCAAGGCCAAGGGTCGCTCCTCGGAGGCGATCCGCAAGCTGATCGGGCTGCAGGCGAAGACCGCGCGGGTGGTGCGCGACGGGCATGAGCTCGACGTCCCGATCGCCGAGGTGCAGGTGGGCGAGGTCGTGGTGGTGCGCCCAGGCGAGAAGGTGCCGGTGGACGGCGTGATCGTGCAGGGCAACTCGAGTGTGGATGAGTCGATGGTGACGGGCGAGTCGCTGCCGGTGGAGAAGGGGGTCGGCGAGGAGGCGATCGGCGCGACACTCAACAAGACAGGCGCGTTTCGCCTGCACGCCACGAAAGTGGGCGCAGACACTGCGCTGGCGAGCATCGTGCGGATGGTGCAGGATGCGCAGGCGAGCAAGCTGCCGATCCAGCGCGTGGTGGACCGGGTGGCGGGCGTGTTCGTGCCCGCCGTGGTGATCGCGGCGATCGGGGCGTTCGTCGTGTGGTTTGACCTTGGGCCGGCGCCGGCGCTGTCGTACGCGGTGATCGTGGCGGTGACCGTGCTTATCATCGCCTGCCCGTGCGCACTCGGCCTGGCGACCCCGACCTCGCTTACGGTGGGGATGGGCAAGGGTGCAGAGCACGGCGTGCTGTTCCGTGGAGGCGACGCCCTCCAGGCGGCGCGCGCTCTCGATGTGGTTGTGCTCGACAAGACCGGCACGATCACGCACGGCGCACCGGCGCTCACCGACGTGATCGCGGTGGGGTCGATGAGCGAGCGGGACGTGCTCGGCGTGGCGGCTGCGGCGGAGCGCGACTCCGAGCATCCGCTGGCGCAGACGATCGTTGCGGCGGCGCGCGAGCAGGGGGTCGACATCCCCCAGCCCCAGGGGTTTGCAGCCGTCCCCGGCCATGGGGTCAGCGCGTGCGTCGACGGACGGACGGCGCTGCTCGGCAATCGCAAGCTGATGGATGAGCACGGCGTCGCCAGCACAGAGCTCGACCAGCACGTGCGGAGATTGGCGCAGGAGGGCAAGACGGCGATGTACCTGGCGCTCGACGGGGCGCCGGCGGGGGTGGTGGCGGTGGCGGACACCGTCAAGCCCGACTCGGCGACGGCGATCGCGCGGTTGCGCCGGGCGGGCGTTGAGGTGGCGATGCTCACCGGGGACAACGCGCAGACAGCCCTGGCGATAGCGCGGCAGGTGGGGGTGGAGCGCGTGCTGGCGGAGGTGCTGCCGGCGGACAAGGCTCGGGAGATCCGCAAGCTCCAGCTCGAGGGCAGGCGCGTGGGGATGGTGGGCGACGGGATCAACGACGCGCCTGCCCTGGCCCAGGCGGATGTCGGGTTTGCGATCGGCACGGGCGCAGACGTGGCGATCGAGGCATCGGATGTGACGCTCGTAAGCGGCAGCCTGCAAGGTGTGGCGACGGCGATCGAGATATCGCGGGCGACGATGGGCAACGTCAGGCAGAACCTGCTCGGCGCGTTCGCCTACAACAGCGCAGGTCTGCCGATTGCGGCGGGGGTTCTCTACCCGTTCACCGGCGTGCTGCTCTCGCCGCTGATCGCAGCGGCGGCGATGGCGTTCAGCTCGGTGACGGTGGTGTCCAACGCCAATCGGCTGCGCCACTGGCGTCCGCGCAAGACAGGGCTGTGAGCGCAGCGCAGATAGCCGTCACCGCGCTCGGCGTGCTGGCGATCGTGGGCGTGGGGTGGTTCTTCTGGGGATCGCGATGAGCCGTTGCGAGCGACGATGAGTTCCTCGAGAGCGAACAGTCATAGGGTGTGAGAACCCCGACCCAGGAGCAACCCATGCGATTCGCGATGCTGATGATCCCGAACGTCACCTCCGAGAACTGGACCCCCAGCCCGGAGGCGGTGGCGGCGATGACGAAGTACAACCAGGAGCTCACCGACGCCGGAGCGCTGTTGTCGCTCGACGGCTTCCACCCCACCTCCACGGGCGCGCGTGTGTCCTTCGCGGACGGCAGCGAGCCGGCGGTGGCAGACGGCCCGTTCGACACGCCGCGCCAGACGGTGGGCGGCTACTGGCTGATCGACGTGCCGTCGAAGGAAGACGCCGTGCGCTGGGCCTCACGCTGCCCTGCCGCGCACGGTGACGTCATCGAGATCCGCCAGGTGTTCGAGATGAGCGACTTCCCGCCGGAGGTTCAGGCGGCGGCAG
Organism: Solirubrobacteraceae bacterium; assembly: GCA_051955355.1. GTDB lineage: Bacteria > Actinomycetota > Thermoleophilia > Solirubrobacterales > Solirubrobacteraceae > Palsa-744. The sequence goes on from JBQCGU010000025.1 coordinate 26,168, forward strand.
CCCAGTAGAGCGAGGTCTGTGCGGTTCGGCGACGGCGCCCGCGGCTGCGTGCTCCTGGCAGGTGGGGGCGTGCTGCGCAGCGGCGGGCGGCGGGTCGAGCCCAGGTCGTCGAGCACGACACGAGCTGATCCTCAGATTTCCTCCTGAGGATCAGATCTCCAGCAGAAATAGCCTCGCTGCGTATATTTCTCCGGATTCTCGACTTCAGCCTCCCGCCAGCTTTCCTGAGAGCGGATCTTGGTGCCGTAGCCGCGATCGGTGAACAGCTCCAGCAGCATTCCATGGGGATGGTCATAGGGAATCAAGTGCCCAAACTTCACCTGACCGGTGCGAACCGCCTCGATCGCACCCCGAAACGCGCTCTTCAACTCGGGGTCCATTCGCGCCAGCGACACGATGTCGTCGCTCGCGCGCATCTCTGAGATCTCCCCCGATTCCTCCGGCTCTTCGGCCCGTACGCGGTGATCGCCGACGACGAACAGAACCTTGTAGGCGCCGAGTGCCACCGCGAGGCGTGCGGCGGCGAGGTCGGGGTCGGCTTCGGCGGCGTCGCCGCTGGGCGTCACCGCCACCGCCTCGATCACGGGGGTGTAGTCGTCGATCACGTGAAGGACGAGGTCGGGATCGACCTCCACCTCACCGGCAGAGCTGAGTGAGAGCAGGTAGCGCGGCGCGCCGTCGCTGCCCGCCAGACCGGTGGCCTTGCCATACTCGCCGATCGCGTGCACGAGACTGTGGTTCTCGCCCCCCACCACCCCGTTCCTTTCGGCGAAGGGGCTGCCGGCGGGGTGGACGAGCACGACTTTGACGCCGACGAAGCGCAGCATCCCGATGTCTCGCGACAGGGCTCTGCGGCGTGCCTCGTCGAGCTGAGCAGGACAGCGGATCACGAACCTCTCACCGCGGAACTCGCGGATGTATGGAAGCGCCTCGATCAGCGTGTCGACGCTCGTCATCGCGGGCAGTCTACAGTCGCTCGGGTGCCGCAATTCCGAGAAGGTCGAGCCCCACTCGGATCGTGCGTCCCACCGTTTCGGCGAGCAGCAGCCGCGAAGCCATCAGCTCTTCCGAGGACCCGCCGATCGGGCACGCCTCGTAGAACTTGGAGAAGCGGGCGGCGAGCTCGTGAAGGTAGATGCACAGCTTGTAAGGCTGCAGCTGCTCGGTTGCAGCCGCCAGCTCGGTGCCGAAGCCGAGGAGCTGGAGCGCCAGCGCGCGCTCCTCGGAAGTGCCGAGCAGAACCTCGCGCCGGGCTCGCTCCGGATCTTGGCCGTAGCGCCGCAGCAGCGAGCAGACACGCGCGTGGGCGTATTGCAGATAGGCGGCGGTGTTTCCCTCGAAGCTGAGCATGCGGTCGAACGCAAACGTGTAGTCGCGCATGCGATCGCTCGAGAGGTCGGCGTACTTGATCGCTCCAATCCCGAGCGCTTCGCCGAGCGAGTCGCGATCCGCCGAGTCCAGCGCGCGCTCGTCGAGCAGATCGCCTGCGCGAGCCACCGCCTCGTCCAGCAGGTCGGTGAGCTTCACGGTCTTGCCGGCGCGGGTGCGCAGCATCTTGCCGTCTTCGCCCAGCACCGAACCGAAGGCGACATGCCGCAGGTCGCTGTCCGGGTTGGTCCAACCAGCGAGGTTGGCGGCGGCGAACAGCATTTCGAAATGCAAACCTTGCGGGGCGCCGACGACGTAGAGGATGCAGTCGGCGCCAAGCTCGAGCAGCCTGTAGCGGATGGCGGCGAGGTCGGTGGTGTCGTAGTTGAACCCACCGTCGCGCTTGCGGACGATGATTGGCATCGGCGATCCGTCGCGAGCGGTGAAGCCGGGCGGGAACATGCACAGCGCACCTTCGCTCTCGCTCAGCAGCCCACGCTGGGAGAGCTCTTCGACGACGCTCTCCAGCATCGGGTTGTAAAAGCTCTCGCCGACGTTGTCCGCCTCCTTGAGCCCGACCCCAAGCCGGTCGTAGATGCTCTGGAAATAGTGTTCTGACACCTCCCGCAGCTCCCGCCAGACGCGCAACGAGTCCTCGTCGCCCTGTTGCAGCCGGACGACGCGCTGGCGCGCCCTCTCGCTGAACGTCTCGTCGGATTCGAACCGCTGACGAGCCGCCTGATAGAAGCGGGTGAGGTCAGTCACCGCGCTGTCCCGCCCCTCCGAGCTCTCGTCGATCATGTGCTCGACGAGCATCCCGAAGGGGGTGCCCCAGTCGCCGAGGTGGTTCTGAGGGATCACCTCGTGGCCGTAGTGCTCGAGCAATCGGCGCAACGAGTCGCCGATGATCGTGCTGCGAAGGTGGCCGACGTGCATCTCCTTGGCCACGTTGGGCGAGCCATAGTCGAGCACCACCCGCTGGCGCGATTTCGCGGGCTCGATCAGCAGCCGCCCATCGGCGGCGATCTCGGTGACACCCGATGCGAGCAACGGCGAGCTGACACGGAAGTTGACGAAGCCCTTTCCGGACACGGTGGGCTGATCGCACAGCTGCGACTGCGACATCGCATCTGCAAGCTGCGTCGCCAGCTCCCGCGGATCCCGCTCGAGCTCCCGTGCCAGCCGCAACGCCAACGTCGACTGGAAGTCGCCCTCCTGGTCGGGGGGGCTCACCCGGACGAGCGCGTCCTCCACCTGAACGCCGAGCCGGTGTGAGGCTGTCTGGGCGAACTCGTCGTCGAGGCGGCGTCGGAGATCGTAGGGGCTCTGGCTGGCAAGCGGCTTGGACACGGTGAGGGCGCGCGAAACGGCCCGCGATCGTGCGGTGCCGTCGCTGCGAAGCACGCAGTATAGGCTTGTCCGAGCCGGCGCCTACGGCACGCGTAGGCTATGCCGGCTGCGCAAGCGCGGGGTTTGCGTGAAGGCACTCGTTCGGGACCCTCGGGCAGAATGTAGATCCATGGACGCCGATTCGCGGGTGCAACCCGACGTGGTGCAAGCTGGGCCGGTGGGGACGAGGGAGATCCCGCCCGAGGTTGACTTCGTGTACGTGATGAGGCGGGACTCCGACTACGTCGCCGCTCAGTTCGCAAGCCGCCTGGGCATGGAGGAACGCGTGGAGGAGATCCGCGAGCTGTACGACCGCTGCGTGGACAGCCTGGCAACCCATGTGCTTCAGGCTTTTGCCACCCGGTACCCCCACCCCGCCGTCGACCTGCTGAGCTCGCGCGAAATCCACCAGCGGAGACTCGAACTGGCGTCGTCCCTTGGTTCGGTGACGCTCGTGAGCATGGATCCGTTGATGGAGGAGGGAGCGCTGCCGCTCGCCTTCTCGCGCTGCTACCAACTTGGTGGGGAGGTGTTCACGGAGATGATCCCGCGCCCGGGGTGTGCGCCGCTGGCGAGCCAGGTGAGCGACATCGTCGCCACAGCCCGCGGCGGGCCGCTGGTGGTGATCGAGGACGACTTCTTCACCGGAGAGACGCTCGAACGGGTGCTCGGCACGCAGCTCGGGCCATTGATGGATGACGTCATCGCTGTTGTTACGGGGACGAAGGTGGGGGCGGCAGAGCTGTCCTTCCCGGTTCTGCCGGCGGTTCGCTACCGCTGCAGCGACAACGCCAACCCGCTGGAGAAGGTGGACCTCGGCGACCCCCGCGACTTCATCGTGGGGGTCAGCGGATTGGTGTGCCGGCTCCCCTCGGGCGCGCTCGGGCGACTGCCATACGTGCTTCCGTTCGTGAGCCCAGCGGCACGGGCAAGCCTGCCCAGAGAGGCAGAGCGCGAGTTCTCCCATAGGGCGCTGGAGCTCTCGAGGAGCTTCTACGAAGAGCTCGAAGAGCTCGGGCGGCGGACGGTGTCGCTGGAGGATGCCGACCCGGCGTTCGCGCTCGCCTGCACCGAGCTGTTCGGCGTGGATGCCGACGCGTCGATGGCACAAGTGCTGGACACGACTGCTGCCCGTGGAGGAGACCTCGTCGGCTGAGCCGGCGCCGAGTGAGCCCGATTCGGATTGGCCACAGAGACGCGGCTCAGCCGTCGACCTCTGGTTTCACCAAGGAAGAAGGTGCTACTTCATGATGCGCTTGAACCTGCATCTTGATGCGCTACGGTGGGATGGTGCGCACGACTGTCACCCTCGCCGACGATGTCGCTGCAGCCGTCGAGAAGCTGCGGCGGGAGCGGTGTATCGGCCTTAGCGAGGCTGTCAACGACCTGGTGCGCGCCGGCTTGATCGAGCAGCGCCCAAGCGCGCCGTTCCGGCAGAAGGCTCATGACCTTGGTGGTGGCGTCGCCTTCTCCAATGTGGCGGAGGCGATCGAGACGCTCGACGGGCCTGGCGCCCACTGATGCTGCTCGATGCCAACCTCCTGCTCTATGCAGTCCACAAGGGTGCACCACAGCACGAGCGTGCAGCCGACTGGCTGACTGAGCAGCTGAACGGCTCCAAGCGAGTGGGGCTGCCCTGGCAGAGCTTGGGTGCGTTTCTGCGTATCTCCACCCACCCCCGCGCATTCGAGCGACCGCTCTCCCCAGCGATTGCCTGGGAGCGCGTCACCGACTGGCTCTCCGCTCCGGTGGCGTGGGTTCCTCAGCCGGGACCCGAGCATGCACGTATCCTCGGCCAGCTCATAGAGACGTACGAAGCAGGCGGCAATCTCATCCCCGACGCGCAACTCGCAGCCCTCGCACTCGAGCACGGCGTAGCCCTGTGCTCAACCGATACCGACTTCGCCCGCTTTCGGGAGCTGCGTTGGATCGATCCGCTTCGCTGATCGTCCGTTCCAGCCATAGCGCCTACGCGCGAAACGCAGCAGCGCCCCTCTACATCGTCGTGACTTGCTGAATCAGACCAGCCGCCGTCGGATGTCGCGCTTCTGTTCACACCCCGTACGCCGACGCGCCCCGTCAACGACAAGCCCCACCGCGTCAGCAGGAGCTTCGCAAAGCGCGCCCTGAGAGATTCGAGCTCCCGACCTTCGGTTCCGTAGGCCATCTTGGGTGTGGCGTGGGGTGTTGTTGGGTCCGTCGATTTGGCCTATTGCTGGGGATCTCCACCGGACGCTGATTGCTATGAAGCCGAATGGCGTGGGGCATGTTTGCACTTTGTTTGCACTTTGGATCGATCCTCCCAGGGCGACGAGGATCACCGTGCCGACGCCTTGCTGCTTTACAATGGAGATATGCACCGAACCGCTGTCGCACGCAATGGTGCCGCACCGAGTCCAGCGATCGAGAGCCGCCGCGAGGCTGCTGCCGATGCACTCGGTCTACTCCGCGCCGAGGGGCTCGAGCCGAGCCCTGCCCACGAAGCACTTGCCGCCCGATGGGTGGCAGGCGAGATCGATGACGAGCAGTTCGAGCTGCTCAACCTGGAGCAAGTGCGCGAGCATCTGGCTGCCACAGCCAGTCGATAGTTGCTGAAGCCAGATGGCGAAGGATCCCTATGTCTATCCAGGCAGCGGTGTCCTGCGCAACAACCTGGAGATCCACGACCAGCAAGAGCTCTCGCATGCGGAGGCGGACATCGTTCGCGCGTCCCTTGCCGTTCTGAGCGGTCACCTGCTCGCCGGCGGTTACGACCTGGAGCATTGGCAAGCCTTTCACCGCCGCATCTTCGGTGGGCTCTATCCGTGGGCCGGGTGGCTTCGGACTGTGCAGATCGCGAAGCCCAATGCGTTCTACGCTCCCCCCGAGCACATCGCAGGCTATGCGCAGGGCATCTTCGCTGAGCTCGCTCGCGAGGACTACCTGAAGGGCCTCGATCGCGACGCCTTCCTTGAGCGGCTAACGCACTACCACGCCGAGATGTACGCGGTTCATCCATTTCGGGAGGGCAACACGCGCAGCTTGCGTGCGTTCATGGGACAGCTCGCCCGAGAAGCCGGACATCGCATCGCCTGGGAGCATCTCGACCACAAGCGGAGCCTCGCCGCCAACGTGCGCAGCCTCAACGGACAAAACGACCAACTCCGCACTTTGCTTGACGCCGTCCTCGACAAGCCCCCACGCTAAGCATCGCATCGCCGAGGCACCAAAGGCAACGTCGAGCTGTTGCGATCCATGCGGCGCGTAGACGAACTGCCCGACAAGCCGGTGGCTGGTCGTCAATCAAGAGCGGGCTGGCGTCGCACACGGGTAGCCAAACCGCTCTCGCGCGCTGGCGTTCACAAAATGCTGCGCAATCCGTATTACGTCGGGACCGTCGTCTACATGGGCAAGAAGGCCAAGGGTCGGCATCCAAAGCTGATCGATCAAACGCTCTTTGACCGTGCAGGCTCGCCTAGACGCCCAGCGCGCTGCGGGCGAGAGGCCGAAGCGCCATATGCACTACCCCAAGGGCACGCTCACCTGTGCGGAGTGCGGCTCTCGCATGATCTTCGGCAGGCATCGCGGCAAGACGGGCGCTGTCTACGACTACTTCAGTTGCGTCAACCGACGAGCCCGCAACGGCGGCACCTGCGACTCCGGCCACTACCGAGCCGAGCAGATTGAGGTCGAGGTCGCCGCGCTCTACTTCGGGCTCGGACTCACGCGGGGACAGATCGCCAAGGTGCGGCGGGAGATCACAGAACACGCCGAGGAGCACACGACCACCATCCAGCGCGCAGCCGAACGGCACCGCCGTCTCCTCAAGAAGCTCGAAGACGAGCAGACAAAGCTCCTTGAAGCCAGCGACGTGATCTCAAAGAACGTCCTGCGTCGCCAAACCGAGCGCATCGAAGCCGAGGAAAAGTCCATCCACCAACTGCTGGGCCACGCCGATGTCCAACTCGCCGATATCCGCGAGACCCTTGAGGATGCGCTAGCACTCGTCGCAAAGCCGATCGAGACCTACCTGGACGCTGGCGACTTCGGCCGCAGACTGCTCAACCAAGTCTTCTTCAGCGAGATCCGCGTCGGCGAACACGGCGAAGTGACCGAGGCCACCATCGTCCCCGCCTACGCCCGCATCATCGCCCCGCGACTCCTCCGCCGCCGCTCGCACGAGAACGAAGCCGCAATCGTCCCCAAAGCAGCCCAAGGACGGCGAAACCCCGGCCCTCTTTCTTTAGGACCGGGTTTGACCGAGACAAGAATGGCGCGCCCTGAGAGATTCGAACTCCCGACCTTCGGTTCCGTAGGCGCGATCGGGGGTGTTGTGGGATGTCGCCTGGTGACGGGATTTGGCTGTGTAGCTTCCGGCTTGCCTGTTGGGTGATCGGAGCTGTTGGCCCGGTTCTCTGCGGAGCGAGCCCGTAGGGCGAGTGCAGCAGAGAACCGGGGTGGTGCTGTCCGGTGTGCCCGGGAGGTTGTGGGCGGCGGCGGGATGACTCGCAATTTGGCTGGCCAGTCCGTGCCTTGCTAGAGATCTGTCTCCCGCCGCCTGTCCACGGATGCCGCCGTGACTTCATAGAAGCCTGACATCGCTCGACACAGCTCTGTCCGGCGGCCTCCACATCACCCAGGTCAACGAGAAATGCGGAGGACGTGATGATCGCAGTCGGGGTAGACACCCACAAGGGCAGCCACTTCGCGGTGGCGCTCGACGATCTCGGGCAACTGCTCGGGGAACTCGCCATCGCTGTGTGCACGGCGGGCTATGAAGAGCTCGAGCGTTGGGCTCAGGGCATGGCGACGAATGGGCAGCAGATCGTCTTCGGGATTGAGGGCGCAGGTAGCTGGGGCGCTGGGCTGTGCGAGCACCTGCAGGCTTCTGGTTCTGAGGTGTTCGAGGTCGAGCGCCCGCGACGCAACGACCGACGGCGAGGCAAGTCCGATCGTATTGACGCGCTCGCTGCCGCCAAGCATGTGCTCGCCGGTGACGGCACCTCCACCCCGCGCCGACGTGGCATTCTCACGGCGCTGCGTGCGTTGCTTGTGGCCCACCGCTCGGCCGTGGCAGAGCGCACCAGGCTGCTCAACGAGATCCAGGCGCTACACGCGAGCGCCCCGGTCGCGCTGCGGGAGCACATCGGGGAGGGCACCGGCAGTCAGCTCGAGCAGCGCCTTGCGGGGATGCGCGTCCGCAAGAACGCCGAACTCGAGGAACGCGTAGTGCTCGGAGTGATGCGCGACCTGGCAGCGCGCTCACGCACGCTGGCGGTCGACGTGGCTCGCTACAAGCGCGAGCTCGCAGAGCTGGTGGGATCGCTCGATCCCACGCTGCTCGGAGAGGCCGGAGTGGGACCACTCTCCGCAGCCAAGCTGCTGGTCTGCGACCCCGCGCGCTTCACCTCCGAGGCGGCGTTCGCGCGCTGCAACGGCACCGCGCCGATCCCGGCGTCCTCGGGCAAGACCGTCCGTCACCGCCTCAACCGCGGCGGCGACCGCCAAGTCAACAACGCGATCCACATCATCGCCCTCAGCCGCTCTCAGCACCACCCCGAGACACGCGCCTACCTCGACCGCCGCATCAGCGAAGGCAAGACCAAACGCGAGGCGATGCGCTCACTCAAGCGACACCTATCACGACACCTCTTCAAGCAGCTCGTCGAAGAGCCCTTGACTTCATAGAAGCATCTCTAT
>JBQCGU010000026.1:0-33967 GCA_051955355.1 Solirubrobacteraceae bacterium
GCTTCGGTCGGGCGTCGGCTCGCCCTGCACCGCCGTTCGAGGACGACTTGAAGCGCTCGAAGCTGTAGTCCGCGAGGATCGTGCCCTGCACGAGCGCTTCCACCACCTGCTCTTGGCTGTCGGGCGTCTGCCAGCAGAGCGCGACCGTCGAGAGCTCGCGCGCCCGGTCGCGTGCAACGGCGCCCGCGGCGCGCGCTCGCTCGGCGGTGAAGTGCGTGCGAGCCCCAAGCCCCACGATCAGCCAGCGCTTGCCATCGGAATGTGCGACCGCCACCGACTTGGGGGTGGGGAGCGCCTCGCCGCTCGCGAGCAGCTCGGCGACGATCGTCGGGACGCCGGCGGGCGGCTGCTCGTCCTCGAACACCCCGATTGCCACCGTGTCCGCGTCGGTGGCGTGCGGAGCCTCGCTTGTCCATGACGCATGCACGGCTTCAGGACGATAACCGCCTGACGGAATCCATGTCGGCGACACCCGCTCGACGGGCGCTGTGGAGCGGCACGGCGGCTCGCTAGCATTCTCGTGCTCGCTCATCGCAGCCCCATCCCAACCTCAGGAGACCGCCCACATGCCAAAGACCGTGATCCTCGGCGCCGCGCGCACCCCCATCGGCAAGATGGGCGGCGGCCTATCGACCGTCGACGCCACCGAGCTCGGCGCGGTTGCGATCGAGGCGGCTCTCCAGCGCGCGAACGTCGATCCCGAGCAGGTCGACCACGTCGTCATGGGCCAGGTGCTGCAGGCCGGTCAGGGTCAGATCCCCTCGCGCCAGGCGCAGATCAAGGCGGGCATCCCCAAGGAGGTGTCATCGGAGACCATCAACAAGGTGTGCGCCTCGGGCTTGCGCGCCTCGGTGATCCTCGACCAGGCGATTCGCGCCGGGGACGTGCAGGTTGGCGTCGGGGGCGGCATGGAGTCGATGTCCAAGGCTCCCTACCTGCTGCCGAACGCCCGCTTCGGCTTCCGCATGGGCGACGTGAAGGCGCTCGACGCGATGGTGCACGACGGCCTCACCAACCCGTTCTCGGGCAAGCAGATGTTCGTCGAGGCCACCGAGGTGGGCGACGAGCTGGAGATGACCCGCGCCGACCTCGACCGCTGGGCGCTGCGCTCGCACGAGCTGGCGCTGAAGGCGATCGACGAGGGGCGCATGTCGGAGGAGATCGCCTCGGTCACCATCAAAGGCAAGAAGGGCGACACGGTGGTCGAGATCGACGAGGGTCCGCGCCGCGACACCTCCCTGGAGAAGCTCGCCTCGCTCCCCGGCCTGGTGGGCAAGGAAGGCTCGCACACCGCCGGAAACTCGCCGGGCGTCAACGACGGTGGCGGCGCGCTCGTGCTCGCCTCCGACGAGTGGGCATCCGCCAACGGGCGCGAAGCGCTCGCGGAGATCGTCGCGCACGCGCAGAGCGCCAACGACTTCCCCTATCTCGCCACCACGCCGGCCTCAGCCGCCAAGAAGGCACTGGAGAAGGCGGGGTTGAAAGCCGAGGACATCGACGTGTGGGAGATCAACGAGGCGTTCGCTTCGGTCACGCTCAACTCGATCCGCACGCTCGGCATCGACGAGGACAAGGTCAACGTCAACGGCGGCGCCGTCGCTCTGGGCCATCCGATCGGCGCCTCCGGCGCGCGCATCCTCGGTGCGATCGTGCACGAGCTGCGCCGGCGCGGCGGCGGCTATGGCTGCGCGGCGATCTGCTCGGGCGGCGGGCAGGGCGACGCGGTCATCCTCAAGGTGTGAGCATGGCCGACGGCGGGGGCCAGGCTCGGGCCGAGGTCCCCGTCGTGGCGCGGGACGGGCGCGCCGCCGCCTTCTTCGACCTCGACCGGACCCTGATGACGGGGTCCTCCGGCATCTACTTCGCCAAGGCGGCGTTCGAGAGCGGGATGATCTCCCGTGGAAGGCTCGCGCGCGATCTGCTCGAAAACCTGCGTTTCCGTTTGCGCGGCTCAACCGACGAGCGGGCCGACAGTGTGCGTGAGCGCGTTGGCGAGCTGATCGCCGACGTGCCGGTGCGGCAGCTCGAACGCTTGACGCCGCGGGTGCTCGCGGGCGTGCTTCCGCGCGTCTATCCAGAGATGCTCGCGCGCGCATATCAGCACCAGGAAGAAGGCCGGCGCGTCTACATCGTGACCGCTGCGCTTCAGGAGATGGCCGACCTGCTCGCGCGCGTGCTCGTGTTCGATGGCGGGCTGGGCTCCCGCCTGGAGGTGCGCGACGGCCGCTACACCGGGCGTGCGGGCGGTCCCTTCAACTACCGCGAGGGCAAGGTCGCCGCGATGCGCGAGCTGGCGGAGCGCGAAAGCCTCGACCTCGCCGCGTCCTACGCCTACTCCGACTCCGAGTCCGACCTGCCGATGCTGCGCGCCGTCGGGCACGCGGTGGTTGTCAACCCCGACCAACAGCTCACGCGGATCGCGCGCAGCGAGGGTTGGGAGATAGTGCGCCTGGATCGGCTCGGACGTCGATTGAAGGTTGTTGCGGCCCTGGCCGGTGGAGCGGCGGCGGCGACTGTCGGGCTCACTCGCGCCTCGGGATTCCCAAGGCGGTTCTGAGCAGGTTCTGTTAGCTTCTCCAACCGTTGAGCTGGTTCTGCTCTTTGGAAACCAACAGGTGGGGGAAGCATGGATAACGGGAGACCCGAGGGCTCTGTGGAGAGCCTTGTCGAGCTGGCTTTGCGTGCCTTCGCGGATGCTTATTACGAGAAGGCCCCAGACGATTTGCCCAAGGAGGGGGATCTGCGGGCGATGGTCGAAGATGCGACGCGCGGAATGAAGGGTCATGCGGGGCTGGACCCTGAACGCTTGGAGGCGATGGTGCAAGCGATCAGGTCGCGGCCCCTGGGTGGGTCGGGCTTCGAGGTGTCGCGCCGACAGGTGGCTCGATGGTTTGAGATACCCGACGACGAGTTTGAGGTCACGCCCATCTCGGCGCTCCGTCCCGATGTGCTGTTCCGCCACGTCTACTACGAGGACCGGATTGCAAGTTGGTTCAGGGAGTGGGGATACAGCGTCAAGGAAGGAGAGGAGCTGGAGGGCTTGGAGGGGGCTGACTTCGTCCCGGACGTGTACGCCGAGCTGGAGACGCTTCACGGTTCCTTCCAAGTCGCCGTCACGCTTTTCTGCCAGCAGGCCAACACCTATCGAGTGCTCGGCATGTTCGAGAACATCGAGGCGTTCGCCCCAAAGGGAAGCGAATTCGGCGAGCGCGACATCTATTTGCTCGTCACGCCTTACAAGTTCCTAGAGCAAGCCACCAACCACATCCGCGTCCAGGCTCACCAGGAGGACTACTTCGTTGTCCCGGTGGAGGGGAATGACCTGCACGACCTCGAGCACGCCCCCGATTCCTCCGGGCGCAAGGAGCGGCTGCAAGATCTCGTCATGTCGGTGTCGCGTCGCAAGGTGTTCTGATGGCCGCCAGCGCTCCTGTCGAACGGCACACGCGCGAGGAGATCGCGGTGGTGCAGGAGACCGAAGACGCGCTTGAGGAGTCCGAGGTGATGCTTGCCGGCGGCCATCCCTCGATGGCGGTGATCTGTGCGGTCTCATGCGTGGAGCCGTTCATCAAGAACGCCTTTCTGAGGCCTTATCTCGAGCGCATGGTGCTCAACGGAAGCCCGGAGTTGAGCGAAGCTGTGCTCGACGTGCTGCTGGGGCCGGGCCACTGGCAAGGTCGGCTGCCCAAGATCATCCATGCCTGCTGGGGGATAGACGTCGGAAGGATGCAGGCGTGGAGGGAGATGCAGGTCTTGCAAAAGATCCGCAACGAAATCGTCCACGGCGGCAAGCGCTGCTCGGCTGAGGATGCTCGCCGTCACCTGAGCACCTGCAACCAGCTCGTGCGCGCGATGCTGAACGCAAGGCTCGACGCAGTCCCGCGCTCCTAGTAGCGTCGTTCGACGCATCTGCGCAGGCCGGTCGGGGGACGGTCCATGGGCGATGTCCTTAGAATGCGCGTCTCCCTACCGGCGGTCCTCGTCCCCTTCCATGACAGAGCACACTAAGAGCAAGATCCGCGTCGTAGTCGCAAAGCCCGGCCTGGACGGGCACGATCGCGGCGCGAAGATAATCGCGCGCGCGCTGCGCGACGCCGGCATGGAGGTCATCTACACGGGTTTGCATCAGACGCCCGAACAGATCGTCGAGACCGTCATTCAGGAGGACGCCGACGCCGTTGGGCTGTCGATCCTCTCCGGCGCCCACATGACGCTCGTTCCGCGCGTGATGGAGCTGCTGCACGAGCAGAACATCGACGACGTCGTCGTGACCGTGGGGGGGACGATCCCGGGCGAAGACATTCCTGAGCTCAAGAAGCTCGGCGTGGCGGAGGTGTTCACACCGGGCGCCCCCACGCAGGACATCGTGGACTTCATCCGCGGCGCTGCCTCGGCGCGCCAAGCCGCGTAATGCGGCACTGATTGACTCGTCAGTCAACTCAGGTAGCATGTGCCCATCGAGACCCCTCAAGGAGTTAGCTGAATGAAGATTTGCGTCCTGGTGAAGGAGGTTCCAGACGCCGCCGTCGAAAAGAGGCTCGACCCATCGACGGGGCGGATGGACCGCAGCGGGGAGAAGAACCTCAACCCCTACGACACGCACGCCATCGAGGCTGCGATGCAGATTCGCGAGGGCGGCGCCGTCCCCGTGGAGGAGATCGTCGCCGTGACGATGGGTCCGGAATCCGCCGTTCGTGCACTGCACAAGGCTGTGTCGCTCGGCGCCGACCGCTCGGTGCACCTCACCGACGCGGCGCTCGCCGGGTCCGACGTGGCTGCCACCGGCTACGCGCTGGCGCAGACGCTGGGGCGCGAGAAACCCGATCTGGTGCTGCTCGGCCAGCAGTCGGACGACGGCGAGTGCTACACGATCGGCGCTGTCGTGGCTGAGTACCTCGGCATGCCTTCGCTGACCCAGGTCATCAAGATGGACGTCGAGTCGGGCTCGCTGCGCTGCGAGCGCCAGGCCGAGTACGGATACGACACGGTGCAGGTCGAGCTGCCTGCCGTGATCTCCGTCGGCGACGCCATCAACGAGCCGCGCTACCCGTCGCTGAAGGCGATCATGGGCGCCAAGAAGAAGCCCCTGGAGACGCTCGCCGCGGGCGAAGCCGAAATCGACACCTCGAAGGTCGGCGGCGAGAACTCCGCCGCGCGGTGGATCGCCGCCAAGGCGCCGCCGGCAAAGGCGGCAGGCGAGATCATCGAGGACGAGGACACCGCCGAGACGGTCGAAAAGATCGTCAGCTGGCTCGACGAGCGCAAGCTCATTTAGGCCGGGAGAAAGGAAAGAGAAATGGCAAACATCCTGGTCTACGCGCTGCACTACAACGGCGCGATCAACAAGAACTCGCTCGGAGCCGTCTCCGAGGGCGCCCGCCTGGCTGCCGAGCTCGGTGGCGAGGCGCACGCGATCCTCGTCGGCGAGGGCGTCCCGCAGGACCTGGCGGCGTCGCTCGGCAACTACGGAGCCTCCAAGGTGCTTGTCGCCGAGGGGCCGGAGGGCCTGGCTCAGCCGGTTGTCGACGCGATGGGCAAGGCGATCGCCGACGGCGGCTACAAGTACGCGCTGTTCGGCGGCGGTCTGCTCGGCTTCGAGATCGGAGCCGGCCTGGCTGCGCGCCTGGGCGCCGGCGTGGCGATGGAGGTCACCGCCGTGCGCGCCGAGAACGGCGAGCTGGTCGCCGAGCGTCCGATCCTTGGCGACTCCGCCATCTCGGAGATCACATACCGCTCCGAGGTGGGGATCGTGATCGGGCGTCTGAACGCGTTCGAGATCAAAGAGACCGGCGCCGGTGCGGCTGCGGTCGAGCAGCTCTCGTTCGAGCTGTCTCCGCACGCGAGCAAGGCGAAGATGGTCACCCGCGGCGAACAGCGCGGCGCCGACGTCGACATCGAGGGCGCCGACGTGCTGATCGCCGGCGGACGCGGTCTCGGCAAGGCAGAGGGCTTCGAGCTGTGCGAACAGCTGGCGGGCGCGTTCGGCAACAACGCCGCCGTGGCAGCCACCCGTGCCGTGGTGGACGCCGGTTGGTACCCGTACGCCGCGCAGATCGGTCAGACCGGCAAGACGGTCTCGCCGAAGCTGTACCTGGCGGTGGGCATCTCGGGCGCCATCCAGCACAAGGTGGGCATGCAGTCCTCGGAGAACATCGTCGCCATCAACAAGGACTCGAACGCTCCCATCTTCGAATTCTGCGATCTCGGGATCGTGGGCGATCTGAACAAGATCCTGCCCAAGCTCACCGAGGCCGTGAAGGCGAAGAAGGGCTAGGACTCAGGGCCGGCGGAGCAGGGATCGAAAGAGAAAAGGAGCGCTGCAGCGATGTCATCTCACAACGGTTCCTCCAATGGGAAGGTCGTTCCCGCGGCCTTCCCGCCGCCGGTCGATTCTCAGAAGGAGTTCGTCAAGCGCGGCCTCGATCCCGAGGACGAGCTGATCGAGGCGGGCGTGGTAATCGTCGGCGGCGGTACCGCCGGCCTTGCGTGCGCCAACCGTCTGCTGCAGCTGCTCGGCGACGATCCCGAGACGATGGAGCGCCTCGGCGAAGTGCCGGTTGCGGTGATCGAGAAGGCCAAGACGTGCGGCGGGCACAACCTCTCGGGAGCGGTGGTGCGTCCCCAGCCGCTCGAAGAGCTGTTCCCGGACATCACGCGCGAGCAGTGGCGCAAGGAGGGCTTCGCGTTCGGCGAGGTGACCAAGGAGTCGGTGTACATGCTCACCGGCCCGAAAAGCAAGCTTCCGGTGCCGATCCCGGCGGTGCCCAACTTCAAGAACCACGGCAACGAGGTGATCTCCGTCTCGGCGCTCGCCCGCTTCCAGCAACGCCAAGCGGAGGAGGGCGGCGCCTACATCCTCACGGAGACCGCCGCCACCCAGTTGATCGTCGAGGACGGCCGCGTGGTTGGTGTGCGCTCCGGCGACAAGGGTCGCGGCAAGGACGGCGAGCCGCTCGGCAACTTCGAGCCCGGCACCGACATGAAGGCGCAGGCGGTGGTGCTCGCCGAGGGCTGCTGGGGCCACCTGACCGGCGCGGCCATCCGCGAGTTCGACCTGGCTGAGGGCCGCGAGCCACAGGTGTGGGAGCTTGGCGTCAAGGAGGTGTGGAAGGTCAAGAAGCCGCTCGACCGGGTGATCCACACGTTCGTGCAGCCGTGGCCACTGAAGGTGTCAGCCAAGTATGGACAGCTCGGCGGCACGTGGATCTATCCGATGAAGGACGAGAAGACCGGCGATGACCTCGTCTCGATCGGGTTCGTCGTCGACCTCAACTACCGCGACGCGACAACCTCGGCTCACGACCTGCTGCAGACGTTCAAGATGCATCCGCTGGTCAAAGACATCCTCGAGGGCGGCGAGCGAGTCGCCTGGGGCGCCAAGGCTCTGCCCGGCGGCGGCTACTGGTCGATGCCCAAGCTGTCGATGCCCGGCGCCGTGATCGTCGGCGACGCCGGTGGCATGGTGGACACCGCGGCGCTGAAGGGCGTGCACCACTGCATCAAGTCGGGGATGCTCGCTGCCGAGTCGATCTACGCCGCGCTGAAGCGAGGCGAGACGAGCTTTGCCTCCTACGAACAGGCGATCGAGGACTCCTCGGTCGGCAAAGAGCTGTGGCAGGTGCGCAACACACGACAGGCGTTTCAGAAGGGCTTCCTCGTGGGCAGCCTGCTCGCAGGCCCCTCGATCATGTCGAAGGGCAAGGTGCCCCCAGGCCGTCAGCAGTGGCACCGCGACGACGCCGAGCCGATGTTCGTCGGGAACACCAAGGAGCGCTATCCCAAGCCCGACGGGAAGTACACGTTCGACAAGCTCTCCTCGGTGTTCATCACGGGCAACGCCACGCGCGACGACGCCCCGAACCCCATCCGCCTGCAGAAGCACGTTCCGCGCGAGCTCGCAGAAACCTGGCGTTGGATGTGTCCTGCCGGTGTGTACGAGATCCCGGATGACGCGCCCGAGAAGGGGCCGGTGGACGTCATCGTCAACTACACCAACTGCGTGCAGTGCGGTGCGATCACCGCCAAGGGCGGGCGTCTCACCACCCCCGAGGGAGGCGACGGTCCCCTCTATCAGGTGACCTGAGCGTCAGCCGAAACATCGCTGTTCGGGCGGTGTTAGAGGCTGCGGAATGATACGTACGCATCGTATGCCCCTGCCCAAGGCGGCTCGGCGAGCGGTGGCGATGGCATGCGTCGCCGGAGCCTTCTCGCCGCTTGCCGTGGCGTCGGGCGCCGCTCGCAGCGCGGAGCAGCCCTCCTGGGAGGTCGCCTCTTCGGCGGGCTACTCGGCGACGCTCGAACAATGCGTCACCTCATCGGTGGCGGTGCAGCGATCGGTGACGTTCACCGGCCAGATGGTCGCGACGCCCGGAACCCAGCGGATGAGCATGCGCATCGAGCTGCTCGAACGCACGCCCGGCCAACCGGGCTATCGCCAGGTGAGCGCCCCCGGCCTTGGCGTGTGGCGCAGCTCCGAAGCGGGCGTGAGGATCTATCGCTACGTCAAGCAGATAACCAACCTCTCGGCACCGGCGGCGTACCGCGCCGTGGTGCACTTCCGCTGGGTCGGAGAGAAGGGTCACCTGCTCAAGCGCGCCGAGCTGCGCACCGCCAGATGCGTCCAGCCTTCGGTGTCTGACACCGAAGGGGAAGCGGCAGCTTCGGCGGCCCGCTAGAATCGGCTGACGATGAAGCCCTCGATCCACCCCAACTACGTCCAGGCGCACGTGCGCTGCACCTGCGGCAACGAATTCTTCACGCGCGCCACCCAGTCCGAGCTGCACGTCGAGGTGTGCTCGAACTGCCATCCCTTCTACACAGGTCGCCAGAAGCTCGTCGACACCGGGGGGCGCGTGGAGCGCTTCCAGCGACGGGTCGCCAAGGGTCGCTTGCGTCAAGCGCAATCCGGCGGCGGTCAGCCTCAGAGCTCCTAGCACGATGTCCTCTCGCCTCGGTGACGGTGGGAGGGCCAGTGCGAGCAAGCTCCAGGCAGCCGTGACAGTGCGCGACGGCGCGCCCGCTCAGGAGCGCGCTGCCGCTCGGCTCCCCGACGGCGAGCTGACCGCTCAGCGCGACGCGCCCCTGGGGGGCCAGGCGGTGCTCGAGGGCGTGATGATGCGCGGCGTGCGTCACTGGGCGGTGGCTGTGCGCAAGCCTGTGAGCGCGGCGCCCGCCTCGGCGAACGGCAAATCGGTCGACGATGACCGCCAGCCAGGCGCCGCCGCCCTCGGCGAGATCGAGGTGTCGGTCTTCGGGCTCGACTCGGTGCTCGCCCGTCATCGCTGGCTGAGACTGCCGATCGTGCGCGGGATAGTGGCGCTCGGCGGCTCGCTGGCAATCGGATTCAAGGCGCTGTCGATCTCCGCCAACGCCCAACTGCCCGCCGAGGAGGCAGAGGAGAAGCCACAGGAGATCTCCGCAGGGGTGTGGGCGGGCACGGTGGTGGTGGCGCTCGTGTTCGCGATCGGGCTTTTCTTTTTGCTGCCGCTCGGGTTGACGAGCCTCGTCAAGCACCAGCTGAACTCCTCGGTGCTCTTCTGGGTTGTGGAGGGCCTCTTGCGAACGGCGATCTTCCTCGGCTACATGTGGTTGTTGTCGCGGATAAAAGACCTGCGGCGAGTGTTCGAGTACCACGGCGCCGAGCACAAGACGATCTCCTGCTTTGAGGCCGGCTTGCCGCTCACCCCACAGAGCGCACAGCGCTTCTCGCGCCTGCATCCGCGTTGCGGCACGAGCTTCCTGCTCGTCGTCATGATCGTCTCCATCTTCGTCTTCGGCGCAGTCGGCCTGCCCGCCTGGTACTGGCTGGTGCTGACGCGCATCCTCGGCGTGCCCGTGATCGCCGGCATCTCCTTCGAGATCATCAAGTTCGCCGGGCGCAACCGCTCCCGTCGCTGGGTCAGGGCGATCATGTGGCCGGGGCTGAAGCTGCAGCTGCTCACGACGCGTGAGCCCTCGTTCGACCAGCTCGCCGTCGCGATCGCCGCCCTGGAAGCCGTGCTCGAGCGCGAGACGCCGGGAAGCCTCAGCGCCGATGAGCTCGTCGGCGTCGAGGTCGTCGCCTAGCTCAGCTGAGCAGGCGTTCCAGCTCGGGCGCCGTGACCGGCCCCTCGCGCACGACCCGCCACGCTCCGCCGTCGTCGTAGCGCGAGAGGTCCACCACCGTCGAGGCGGCGCCCCCCAGACCCCCTCCGTCGAGGACCAGATCGGCGCCTTCGCGCAGCTCCGCCGGCACGTCCTCAAGCCGCCGGGGATCCGGCCCGCCCGACAGGTTGGCGCTGGACTGGAGCGCCGGGACGCTCACATCGGCGAGCGCTGCGAGCGGCCCGTCGAGCAGCGGGACACGCAAGCCGAGCGGGGCTGTCGGCTCGTGCGGCGCCACAGGGGCGACCCCACTCGCTAGCGGATAGCGGCCGTGCGGGTTGGCGAGGAGCAGAGTCACCGGTCCCGGCAGGAGGGCTCGCAGGGCGGCAGCGGTGCGCGCGCCAAGCTCCGGAAGGTCGCGCAAGGCTGCCTCGAGCGAGAAGAACATCACCGCCGAGGGCTTGCGAGCGGGCCGGCCCTTCAGCTCGTACAGACGCTCGATCGCTCGTTCGCTGGCCGGGTTGCACGCCAATCCGTAGACGGTGTCGGTGGGAAGCACCGCAACTCCCTCGCCTTGCAGGCATTGCTGGAGGCGCCGAGCATCCTCGGCGGTCAGGCTCACGGTCGCTCACCCACGACAACCCGCTCGATGCCCGCCAGGTCCTGCTCGGCGCGCACCTGCGCAAAGCCCGCCTCCATCATCAACTCGACCACCGCGGGGGCCTGCCCGGCACCGATCTCCAGGGCGAGCAGCTTTACGGCAGGGCGCTCTCCGGCTCGTGCAACCAGTCGGCGGATCACAGCAAGCCCGTCCGGGCCGGCGAACAGTGCGTCGAACGGCTCGTGGCGAACGATCTCCGGAGCCAACTGCCCGCGCTCGTCCTCGCGCACGTACGGTGGGTTGGAGACGATCGCGTCGAGCTCCGTGGGCACGGCATCCAGCAGGTCGCTGTGCAAGAACGTGACCGCCAGCCCGAGTCGTTGCGCGTTCTCTCGCGCGAGCGTCAGCGCCGCCGCGCTCGCATCCGACGCCGACACGAGGAGATCCGGTCGCTCGTCGGCCAAGGCAAGCGCTATCGCACCGCTGCCGGTGCCGAGGTCGAGCACGCGCGCTCCGCGGGGCAGCCCCAGCCCGACCTCCACGAGCAGCTCGGTCTCGGGACGTGGGATGAGCGCACGCGCATCGACGTGCAGCTCCAGGCGTCGGAAGTGACGGCGGCCAAGGATGTAAGCGACGGGCTCGCGCAGCGTCGCCCGCCGACGCACGTGACTCTGGAACGCACGCACCGCGTCTCCACGCACAGTCAGATGCGAGTCGATCAGCAGCCGCTCGCGCGACGAGCGCATGGCGTCGGCGAGCAGCAGTTCGGCATCCAGGCGCGGGCTCTCGCACCCCGCTGCGGTGAGCGCGATCGTGGCGCTCTGGAGCGCCTCGGCGATCGCCGTTCCCTGCATTCGGCTCGACCTTCCTGGCACCTCAGGGCTCGCCGGCAACCCCATCGCGTCGCCAGTCAGGCTGCGGACTGCGCCGCGAGCAGGCGCCGCTTCTCGTCCGCTGCCAGCGCCGCGGTGACGTCGTTCAGCTCCCCTTCGAGCACCTGGTCGAGATTGTGGACGGTGAGCTTTATCCGGTGGTCTGTGACGCGTCGCTCCGAGTAGTTGTACGTGCGGATCTTCTCCGCCCGGTCGCCGGTGCCCACCTGCGAGCGCCGGTCTGCCGCCAGCTCGGCCTGCTGCTCGGCGAGCGCCCGCTCGTACAGGCGGGCGCGCAACACGCGCAGCGCCTTCTCGCGGTTTTGCAGCTGTGACTTCTCATCCTGCATCGACACGACGATGCCCGACGGCTTGTGCGTGATGCGCACGGCGGAGTCGGTCGTGTTGACCGACTGCCCGCCCGGACCGGAGGAGCGGTAGACGTCGATCTGGAGGTCGTTGGGGTTGACCTCGATGTCGACGTCCTCGGCTTCCGGCAGCACGGCGACGGTTGCGGTCGAGGTGTGGATGCGTCCCTGCGACTCCGTTTGGGGAACGCGCTGCACGCGGTGGGTGCCGCCCTCGAACTTGAACACCGAGTAAGCGCCCTCGCCCTTGACGGCGAATGTGTACTTGCCCTCGCTCATCTGCATCGCCTCGGGCTTCAAACCGATCCGCTCGGCATAGCGAGTGAGCATCCGGTAGAGGTCCCCCGCCCACAGGTTTGCCTCGTCGCCGCCCGCGCCCCCCTGGATTTCGACGATCACGTTCTTCTCGTCGTTGGGGTCGCGCTCCACCATCGCCAGGCGGATCTCCTCCTCCAACTGCTCGATCTGCTCGCGCGCGCTCGACAGCAGCTCGCGCAACTCGGGGTCCTCTCCATCCTCGGACAGCAGCTCCTCGGCGCCGGCTGCGTCATCGTGCGCGCGGCGCCACTCCTGTGCGAGCTTGGCTGCCGGCTGCAGCTGGCGGTACGCCCTGCCCACCTCCGCGTAGCGGCTGCGGTCGCCGATCACCGCGGGGTCGGTCATCTGCTCGCCGAGCTCGGCAAAGCGCGTCTCGATCTGCTCGATCAGGTCTTCGATCACCCCAGGCAGTCTAGGTGCAGCCGTGGTAGCCTCGTCCGTGTCAGCCGCGACTGGCGCGAGAAGGTGGGATCGACCACCGGGGAGCGGTTGTCTTCCGATCCGCCGCGCGCCTGGGCACGAAGACCGCTAACTGGGAGCGCGCCGATGCCCGTATCCGATCTCCAGCCCGACTACTTCAACCGCCCGCTCAGCGAGGTGGACCCCGAGATCGCCGAGGCGCTGCGCGGTGAGCTGGAGCGCCAGCAGCGCACGCTCGAGATGATCGCCTCGGAGAACTTCGTGCCCCAAGCGGTGCTCGAGTGCCAGGGCTCGGTGCTCACGAACAAGTACGCCGAGGGCTACCCGGGCAGGCGCTACTACGGCGGTTGCGAGTGGGTGGACGTCTCCGAGCAGCTCGCCATCGACCGCGCCAAGGCGCTGTTCGGCGCCGAGCACGCCAACGTGCAGCCGCACTCCGGCGCGCAAGCCAACACCGCCGTCTACCACGCGCTGCTGCAACCCGGCGACACCATCATGGGCCTCTCGCTCGCCCACGGCGGCCACCTCACGCACGGCATGAAAATCAACGTCTCGGGCCGGCTGTACGACATCGCCGCCTACGAGGTGGATGCGCACACGAGCACTATCGACATGGACGAGGTGGCGCGCATCGCGCGCGAGCACCAGCCCAAGCTGCTGCTCGCCGGCTGGTCGGCGTATCCGCGCCAGCTCGACTTTGCGCGCTTTCGTGAGATCGCCGACGAGGTGGGTGCGCTGCTCATGGTGGACATGGCGCACTTCGCCGGGCTGGTTGCCGCCGGTCTTCACCCCAACCCGGTCGAGCACGGCGCCGACGTCGTCACCACAACCACCCACAAGACGCTCGGCGGCCCGCGCGCGGGGATCATCCTGTGCAAGGAGCAGTTCGCCAAGAAGATCGATTCCGCCGTCTTCCCAGGCCAGCAGGGAGGGCCGCTCGAGCACGTGATCGCCGCCAAGGCGGTTGCGCTGCGTGTGGCTGCGAGCGAGCTGTTCGCCGAGCGCCAGCGGCGCACGATCGAGGGCGCCAAGGCACTTGCGCACGAGCTGCTCGGGGCGGGTCACGGCGTCAGCGTCCTTACGGGCGGCACCGACGTGCATCTCGTGCTCGTCGACCTGCGCGACACCGTTGCGCAGCTCAGCGGACGGCAGGCCGAGGACCGCCTGCACGAGATCGGGATCACGGTAAACCGCAACGCGATCCCGTTCGACCCGCGCCCGCCGATGGAAGCCTCCGGGTTGCGCATCGGCACGCCGGCGCTCGCCACGCGCGGCTTGCAGCGCGAGGACTTCGTCGAGCTCGGCCGCATCGTCTCGGTTGCGCTCACCCCCGATTTCGACGCCGCGCGCCAGGAGCTGTCCGAGCGCGTGCAGGCGATCGTCGAGCGCTATCCGCTGTACGAGCACCTGAACGCTCCCGCTGCCGCGTAGGAGCGAACGCTCGGCTGTCGCGTAGAGCACCTGCAATGCTGTGCGCTAGCCGATGGCGCACCTGAACGAGCTCGACGCGCTTTACGCGTTCCTTGCCGCCGCCGTCCTGACAGCGCTGCTGACGCCGCTCACGATGCGGCTCGCGCGAATCGCCGGTGCGGTCGACGAGCCTCGCGAGCGAGGTCTCGCCACGCGCGCCACCCCGCTGCTCGGCGGTCTTGCGATCTTCGCCGGTGTGCTCGTCTCCATGCTCGTCTGGCTGCCGGCGGGCTTCGGCAAGGACCATCAGCTGTGGCACGGCGTGCTGATCGGCGCTGCGCTCATCACGATCGTGGGAGCGCTCGACGACCGCTTCGACCTTCCGCCCTGGGCCAAGCTCGTCGGGCAGGTTGCTGCGGCGGTGATCGTCGTGCACTACGGCGTGGGGGTGAAGGTGCTTACGCTGCCGTTCCTCGGCGTCTTTCACTTTCCCAACGCCGGCGTCACCAACGCCGGCCCGATCCTCACGGTGATCGGCCTGGTGGCGATGATGAACGTCGTCAACCTCTCCGACGGCGCCGACGGGCTGGCGGCGGGGGTGTGCGCGATCATCGCCGGCACGTTTGCGGTCATCGCCTTCGACCTGCACCGTGTGCCCCCCGGGGTGCTGGCGGCGCTCACCGCCGGAGCGGCGCTCGGCTTTTTGTTTCACAACTTCCCGCCGGCTCGCACGTTCATGGGCGACTGCGGCTCGAACCTGCTCGGCCTGATGATGGGCGTCGTGGCGGTGGAGGGCGCGGTCAAGACGACGGCGGTCGTGTCGTTCGTGCTGCCGCTGATCCTGCTCGCCGTCCCGTTCCTCGACACGACGTTCGTCGTGCTCAAGCGTGTCAAGTACCGCCGTCCCATCTACGCCGCCGACAGCGAGCACTTCCACCACCGCATGGCGCGCATCGGCTTCTCCGAGCGGCGCACCATCGCCTATCTGTACGCCTGGACGCTGATGCTCGCCGGGTTGGCGCTCGCGCTGCGCTTCATCCCCTACAGCAACCACAAAGGCCACTTCCACCCCGGTTGGCTGCTGCTCTTGATCGCGCTCGCTGCGCTCGTCGCGGCGGCGAGCGTCTACCTGGTGTATGTGCTCGAGATCCTCAAGTTCCGCCGCCTGGATGCGCTGCGGCTGCGCCGGCTGCGCCCCGAGGCATCGGCAGCCGAGATCGAGCGAAACGTCGCGCTCGACCTCCAAACCGGCGAATACGACGCGGTTGTGCGCGGCCCGGACGGGGCTCCGCGATCGTCGGGGCGGTCGACCTCGCGCCCGCCAGGGCGCTTGCCGGAGTCAGCGGTGCGGGCTGAGGACGGGGGCCGCCAGCGGCAGGTGGATCGAGATCGCGTAGGCGCAGAAGGCGAGCACCGCGATGCGCAGCCTGCTGCTGTCGGCGACGGCAGCCAGCGGCAGCAGCCAGACCGCGTACCAGGGCAGAAGCCAAGCGGTCGATAGCAGCAGGGCGAGCGTCGCCCAGCCCGCCATCGTGCGCCAGTCGGCGCCGCGAGCGGTCTTCCACAGCGCGAGCGCGGTGACTGCGGCAAATCCAGCCAAGAATCCGTCACGCCACCAGACGGGCAGGCCGTGCAGGCCCACCCAGCGCGCTGTCTCGGCGGGAATGCTGTGAGTCGCCACCTGCTGCTGCTCTTCGTGGAGCGCTCCGAGAAAGCCGAACGCATGGGAGCCGAAGCCCGCCACCGCGAGCAGCGCCAAGACGGCGAGAGCAGCGATGGCGCCGATCGCCAGCCAAGCCCGCTCGCGCCAGCGGATGGGGGACAGGACATAGAACGGCAGCACCAGGCCGCTGGACGCCTTGATTCCGACATCTACCGCCAGCGCAACCGCACCGGCACCCACTTGCCGCATCGATCGGGCGGCCCCGGCGCTCAACGCGAGCGCGCCCGCCAGGAAGACGAGCACCACCGGATCGTTGTGCGCACCGCCGAGCGCAAGTGTGAGCAGCACCGGATTCAAGCCCACGAACGCCGCCGCCTGCTTGCCGGAGAGGCCTTCGCGTCGCGCCGCAAGCGCCGTCAACGCTGTCACGGCGAGGCTGGCGAGCAGGGCGAGCGCCTTGAAGCCCCACAGCGCGCCCGCCAGGCCGAGCGGCACCAGCGCATAGCTGCCGAGGGTGAACAGCGGGCCGTAGGGCGAGGACTGAAGTGGCCAGCCCACGAACGGCAGCACGGCGTCGTTGGGGGCTTCGGCGGCGACGTGCGTGTAGGGGTCGAGGCCGTGCAGCGCACCGAGGCGTGCAAAGCCGATGTAGCCGAACGCATCCTGGGAGAGGAGCGGCGGCCCGAGCGCCACGGCCAGCTCGGCGGCGAGGATCCCCGCGACGATCGTCCAGGCTGGCAGCGAGCGGGCAGAGAACAGGACGAGCCCATAACCCGCGCAGATGAGCAGTGTGAGCGTCTGGAAGCGTCCCGAGCTCAACCCGACGTGCAGTCCGCTCAGCGGTCCGGCAAGCCAGCCCGGCCACCCGCCGCTGCGCGCGGGCACGTATCGGCTCGGTTGGGAGGCGGCACCCGCCGCGAGCAGCAGCGTGCAGCCGACAACGACGGTCAGGCCGGCAGCGCCGAGCGCGCGCAGCGCAGCCGAGGAGCGCACTGGGGAGCCGATTGACTGGCAACCGTTCGCGGTGACCGTTACGCTTTCCATGTCGCGATGCTCCCCCGCGCGACGATTGGGCCGTCACCGTCCGCCGGCGGAACAGGCCCCAACTGTATGCGACGCCAACGCAAATCTTCCACGCGCAGGCGCCCTGGCCCCAAGCGGGTGCTGATCCTCTCAGCCGACGTCGGCGAGGGACACGCCGCCGCCGCCCGGGCTCTGGCCCACCAGATCGAAGCCTCTCCACAGTCGGCGGAGGTCACGGTGATCGACGGGCTCGCTGCGATGGGGATGATGCTCAAGCCGGTGGTCGAGGACGGCTATCGCGTGCAGCTGCGCTTCATGCCGTGGAGCTACACGCTCGTCTACGAGCTGCTCGAGCGCCTGGCGCCGGTGCGAGTGGTCGCGCGGGCGCTGCTGTGCCTGTTCGGCTCGCGACCGCTCGCCCGCACGATCGCCAAGCACGACCCCGACGTGATCGTCTCCACATATCCCGCCGTCACGGTTGTGCTCGCGCGGCTGCGGCGCACGCACGCCGTCAAGTGCCCGACGGTGGCCACCATCACCGATCTGACGGGACTGTTCTTCTGGGCGCAACCGGGCATCGACACCCATCTGGTGATGTACGGCGAGTCGCTGCATCCGGTCGAGCAGATCGCCGGTCAGGGCAGCGCCCAGCTCGTGCGCCCGCTGATATCCGCCGAGTTTCTGGAGGAGCGCTGCACCTCCGAGTCTCGGCGTGCCCTCAACCTGCCCGAGCACGGGCGCATGGTTGTGGTGTCGGGTGGAGGCTGGGGAGTGGGCGACGTCGAAGGCGCTGTGCGCGAGATAGCCGGCATCGAGGGCGTCAGCGCAATCGTCTGCCTCGCCGGACGCAACGAGCAGCTTGGGGGCCGTCTGCGACGCAAGTTCGCAGACGAGCCGCGCGTGCACGTCTACGGCTTCACCGACCGCATGCCCGAGATTCTCTCGGCTGCCGACACGCTGGTGCACTCCACCGGCGGGGTCACCTGCCTGGAGGCCAAGGCGACGGGCACGCCGGTCGTCTCCTACGGGCTGCCCGTCGGTCACGCGCGGCTGAACACTCGTGTGATGGCCGACCTCGGCCTCCTGCGACTGGCCAACGACCGCGACGAGCTGCGCTCCCATGTGGAAGCCAGCTTCGAGGAAGCCGCGCCCGTGCGTGGGCACGCAGAGGCGCCCGAGCACGAAGGGCACCTCGCCGTCGTCGGTCCGGAGCTCGAGGAGGAGCTGGCCGGCTCGGCATCCTCGCAGGAGCCGCATGCGGTCGATCTCGTGCTCGACGCGCCGCGGCGCGTTCAGCCGATACCCCTGTGGCGGTTGCGCCTGGCGGCGTTTGCGGTGCAGTTCGTGCTGCTGCTCGGAGCGAGCACCTGGTTGATGTCCACCGACGAGGCAACCGCTCTGGCCGGGCTGTTCCTCGGTGTGCATCCGTTGCAGCGAGTGCACACCACCCAACCCGATATCGGCCTCGTCGTGAGGGCTCCTGCGTCGGAGGTTCCTGCGATCGCGGACGAGCTGTCGCGCGTCGGCGTTCGCGCCTCGTTCGCCGACGGCGGCGCCCACGCCTCCAACACGATCTCGGGTCTGCGCGAGCTGCACGACGAACTCGTTCCGGAAGTGCCGCGCTCGGGCTCTCCTCTGCGCTGGCTGCGCACGCGCGGGGCACTGCGTTCGCAAGCGCGTGCGCTGGGTCTGCACCACCGCTTCTACTTCCTGCAGCCGCCGGGCGGACTGACCGTCGGCCAGCTCCTCCTCGCCCGTACCGCGGACGCCAGCCCGATCGCCGGCACTCTGCGCCTGCGGGCCGACAGCCCGCTGCCCAACCGTCAGCTGCGGGCGGGTGACGTGCTCGTCGTGTCGGTCGCCGACGGCTCGCCCGAGTCGCTGTCCGACCTGGAGCGGATCGTCGCCTGGGTGCGCTCGCGCGGGCTCTCGGTGGAGCCGCTCGACTCGCTCATGGCCTCGCCCTCCATCAAGGCGAGCAGCAGCGGCGAGCGAGCCAGGACCGCGGCGCCCGCCACCAGGACCGCAAGCGCCAATCCGAGCGGGGCTCCGTCGAGCGGCGTGGCTTTGAAGCTTTCGAGCAGCAGCGGCGCCAACACGATCGGCACGACCGTCTGAGTCACGAACACGAGTGGCGCCACCTGGATCGCGGGGCGCTTCTGCAAGGCGCTCATCTCGCTGAGCGCCGCCACCGCGGATGCCACGGCTGTGGAAAGCGCCCAAGCAGCGGCGATCGTCAGGCGTCCCTGGTGCAAGCTGTCAGCCGCGAGCTTGGTCGCCACTCCGCTCCAGGCGAAGCCCAGTCCGGCGCCGATCATCGTCAGCACGGCGGGCGGTTGGCGCACGAGGCTTACCAGGTAAGGCAGCAACGCCAGTGCCCCCAATCCGACGAGCACGAGCGTGATGGTCTCGTCGCTGGGCTGCGCTTCGCTGCGTTCGGGCGCCCCCAGCGCAGTGCCGACGACACCGATCACGATCGCCGCGACGGCGATCCGCTCGCGCCTGCCCGCCTGCTCGCCGAGCATGCGCTGGCCAAAGAGCAGCAACACGAGCAGTCCGGCGGCAAGGGTTGGCTGCACCACCACCAGCGGTGCGAGCAGCAGCGCGACCACCTGAAGCGGCCAGCCGAGGATCGACAGCCCCGTTCCGAGCAGCCAGCGCGGGCGCACCACGAGATTGCGCGCGAGGCCCAGGCGCAGGTGAACGTGATGGGGTGCGCGCTTGGCGTCGATTGCCTGCAGCGCCACCCCTAGGCTGTACAGCGTTGAGGCGCCGACCGCCGCGACGATTCCCAGGAGGAGATCCACCATTTACGACCCCGATCATCGCAGCCCTGTCAGCCCGCTCGGACGCGCCTTGGCCGGATTGGCGATGGGCAGCTACTTCCTGCCCGTGCTCGCCGGCTCTCGGCCCGTTGGCTTTCCGGGCTCGCCGGCGCCGATCTCCAAGGGGCTGCGGCGGGCGTTGGGGGTGGACGACCGCACATCCGACAACCGTGGTTGGGCGCTCACGTTCGACGACGGCCCACACGCGCAGGGAACTCCGGCGACGCTCGAGATCCTCGCTCGCGAGCAGGTCAAGGCGACGTTCTTCCTTGTGGGCGAGCAGGTGCTGCGCACTCCTGGCATCGCCGCTGAGGTGGTTGCCGCTGGTCACGGGATCGGCCTGCACTGCCATCGCCACCGCAATCTGCTGCGCCTTGCCCCCTGGCAGGTGCGCGAGGACATCGACCGGGCGGCGAGCGCGATCGAGGACGCGACGGGCGTCTCCCCGACGCTGTACCGCCCTCCTTACGGCGTCCTCAACGCTGCCGCCCTGCGCCTGGCGCGCCGCGACGGGCGGCGCACGCTCCTGTGGACGCACTGGGGGCGCGACTGGGAGCGCGCCGCCACGCCCGAGTCGATAGCGGCACGCGTCACCGCCGGCGCGCACGAAGGCTCGGTGCTGCTGCTGCACGACGCCGACGACTACAGCGCTCCAGGCTCCTGGCGGCGTACCGTGTCGGCGCTGCCGCGTGTGCTCGACGCAATGGCTGGTCGTGGGCTGGGGGCGGTCCTGCCCTGACGCCGGACACGGCGCCGGTTAAGATCGCCGGATGGCCATCTCCGCCCCTGCGCGCCCGCCGAGCGGCGTGCCCGTGGACGAGCACCACGCGCCGGCGCTCGATCGGCAGCCAGCGGCGCCCATGCCCGCTGCGGCCAAGCGCTCGCGCTGGTGGGCAGAGCTGCTCGCCGTCGCGTGGCTTGCGTGGCTGTACGACGTCGTGACGGGACTTGCCCCCTTGCGCCAGTCGCTTGCGATCGCGCATGGCCGCTCGCTGCTGCGCATCGAGCAGGCGCTGCACGTTGCGGTCGAGCACAGCCTGAACGTGTGGCTCGCCGCGCACCACGCGCTCGGCGTGGTGCTCTCCTACTACTACGACAACGCGCACTTCGTGGTCACCTTCGGTCTGCTCGGCTGGCTGTGGTGGAAGCGCCCCGACGTCTACCGCCCGCTGCGCAACGCGCTCGTGGGCATCAACCTGATCGGGCTGCTCGTGTTCTGGCGCTTCCCGGTCGCGCCTCCGCGCATGCTCGGCGGCGGCTTCACCGACGTGGTCGCGACATCTCACACGCTCGGCTCCTGGCACACGGGCAGCCTCGCCTCGGACGCTGATCAGCTCGCAGCCATGCCCTCCCTGCACATCGCCTGGGCGGTGTGGTGTGGGGTGGCCCTCTGGCGCATGTCGCCTCGGCGCTCGGTGCGGGCGCTCGCGCTGCTCTATCCGCTGCTCACGACCGTCGTCGTGCTCTCAACCGCCAACCACTACCTGCTCGATGTGCTCGCCGGCGCCCTGACGGCTGCGGTCGCGGTGGCGGCGGTGCATCTGGCGTCCGTGCTCGATGTCACAAGGTTGTTACGAAGTCGCCGAGCAGGTACACTGCCAGCGGCTGCCGACGACGCCTTCTAGGGACGGTCTAGGGAGGATCTACGGGGCGTGCTGCGCCGCAACGCGTGCAGCGCCTTGCGTCTGTAGGGTGGCCCCCCTCACATGCCCGACGTCCTCGATCCAAAAGAGCTTCAACGCGCCAACATGACCCTCCTGCGCTATCTCGACGTGTGCCTCGTCCTGCTCACCGCACCGTTCGTGGTGGCCGCGGGCGGGCCGCTCTTCGGCTATGCGGTCGGCGCCTGCGCCTGGCTGTGCACGCGCCTGGGCGCCGAGGCCCTCCACGCCCGCGCGCAGCGCTCGCGCGACGTGCGCATCCGTTCCGGCTTGATGGTCGGTGTGATGATGGGTCGCGTGTGGATCGTCGCGCTTGCCGTGATCCTCGCGCGCTACGCCGGCAGCAAGGACGACGGCGTGATGGCTGCCGTGCTCGTGCTCGGCGCGTTCACCGTCTACCTCATGCTCACGCTCGTCACCCGCGGGGGCCGGCCCGGCCTTCAGGGAGGCTCGAGCCCCTCATGAGCACAGCAGCACCAGCTACCGCCGCGGTCGAGCACGCTCCGCGGCCCAAGATGAGCACCCGTCGCAAGGTGATGATCGGCCTCGGCGTCTGGCTCGGCGGGACGATTGCGCTCGTGGCGATCGCCGGCTTCTCCGGCACGCGCAACACCGCGTTTGAACCCCAGAACGAGTTCAAGCTCGACACCTGGGTGAACCTCGGCGTCTTCTCGATCAACAAGGCGGTCATGTACCTGGTGATCGCTGCGACGCTCACGAGCTTGACGATGATCTACATCGCGCGGCGCATGCAGCAGCGTCCCAACCGCGTGCAGACGGCGGTCGAGACGATCTACAACCTGATGCGCGAGAGCATCGTCGCCGGCAACATGGACGAGAAGATGGCAGCCAAGTGGTTCCCGTTCGTCGGCGCGCTGTTCCTGTTCATCCTGTACTCGAACCTCGTCGGCTACATACCGCTGCCCACCAACACCGAGCACGCCCTGCACATCGGCGGCTTGACGATCCCGTCGTTCTCGCTGTACGCAGCCACCGCCAACCTGTCGGTGCCGTTGATATTGGCGCTCGTCGTGTTCATCGCCTACAACGTGGAAGGCATCCGCGCCCACGGCCCGATCGGCTACCTGAAGGGCCTGGTGCCCTCCGGCGTGCACGGACCGATGGCGGGCTTCATCTTCGTGCTGGAGCTGCTCTCCAACCTGATGCGGCTGCTGTCGCTCTCTATTCGTCTGTTTGCCAACATCCTCGCCGGCCACCTGCTGATCCTGTTCATGTCAGGTGCCCTGGCGGTCCTGCTTGGGGTCGCCTGGCTTGGCTGGTTCACGCTTCCGTTGGGCATCGCCATCTACGGATTCGAGGTCGGCCTGGTGGCCGCCCTGCAGGCGTTCATCTTTGCCACTCTCACCGCTATATACCTCGGCGGCGCGGTCGCCGAGCATCACTAAAGGAGTCTCTACAAGTGCACCTAGCTCTGATCACGCTGTTCGCGGTCGCCGAAGAAACCGCCAAGGCAGGGAAGTCGATCGGCCTCGGAGTCGGAGGCGGCCTGGGCGCCGTGGGCGCCGGCGTGGGCATCGGCATCATCTTCGGGAAGGTCATCGAGGCGATCACCCGTCAGCCGGAGATGCGTGACGAGATCACCGCAATCCAGTGGCTCGGCTTCGCCCTTACCGAGGCTTGCTTCTTCTACGGCCTGGTGGCTGGCCTGCTGGCCGCGTTCATCGTCTAGGTGCGGATCTGATGGCGACGCCAGTCCTAACAGCCCCGCTCGCGTCGAGCGGCAACTTCCTGGTCAAGCCGGGCGTCGGCTTGATGATCTGGACGCTGATCGTCTTCGGCGTGACGATGATCCTGCTCTGGCGGCTGGCGTTCCCGCGCATCACCGACGCCCTGGACCGCCGCCAGAAAGCGATCGAAGACTCGATCGACATGGCCGAGCGCACCCGCGAGGAAGCGCAGAAGCTGCTCGCCGAGTACCGCCAGCGCTTGGCGGAGGCGCGTGAGCAGTCCGACGAGATCGTCAGGCGCGCGCGCCAGACCGCCGAGTCGCACGAGCACGAGGCCAAGGGCCGCGCGCAGGAGATCGTCGCCGACGCCTCCGCACGCGCCCAGCGCGAACTGGAGGCTGCCACCGCGCGTGCTCTGGACGAGCTGCGCACCGAGGTGGCCAACCTGACGGTGATGGCCACCGAGAAGGTGACAAAGAAGGTGCTCGACGACGCCGACCAGCGCCGTCTGGTCGAGGAAGCGCTCGGCGAGCTGGACTTCTCCGGAGTCTCCTCGGGGGCTGCTGAGGACTGATGGAGGAGCTGGCCCAGGTATACGGCCGCTCGCTGTTCGAGGTGGCCCGAGAGCACGGCAAGCTGGATGAGCTGCGCGAGCAGTTGGCTCAGTTCGCCGAAGCGCTCGAAGGCAACCGCGAACTGGCGGTGTTCTTCTTCTCGCCGTATTTCTCCACCGCCGAGAAGCAGCAGGGCTTGGGGCGGATGCTCGACGGCGCCGACCCGCACCTCTTGCGCTTCTTGGAGCTGTTGATCGAGAACCACCGCATGCCGGTCGTCTACCGCATCCGTCGCGAGTACGACCGGCTGTGGGAGAAGGAGAACCGCCTGCTGCCGGTCGTGCTGACGAGTGCGGTGGCGCTCGACGAGCAAACCACCAGCAGCCTCGCCGCGCGCATCGGTGAGCGCACCGGGCGCACAGTCACGCTTACCACGCACGTCGAGCCCGACATCATCGGGGGGATCGTGGTGCAGGTCGGCAACTCGATCCTCGACGCATCCATTCGCAATCGACTAGAGCAGCTGCGCAGGCAGGTTGCTCAGGGAGCCGCTTAACCAAATGCAGATCAACCCAGACGAGATCACAAGCATCCTCAAGAGCCGGATCGAGGGCCTCGGGGCCGGCGAAGCCGAGCTGACCGAGGTCGGCACCGTGCTGTCTGTGGCGGACGGCATCGCGCGCCTGCACGGCCTGGAGAACTGCATGTCCTTCGAGATGCTCGAGCTGCCTCACGGCGTAACCGGCCTGGCGCTCAATCTGGAGTCCGACAACGTCGGCGCCGTGCTGTTCGGCGACTGGCAGAAGATCGTCGAGGGCGACACCGTCAAGCGCACCGGGCGCCTGCTGGAGATCCCCGTGGGCGACGCTCTGCTCGGGCGCATCGTCGACCCGCTCGGGCGTCCGCTCGACGGCAAGGGCGAGGTCCACACCACCGAAACGCGCCCCGCCGAGTTCAAGGCCCCCGGCGTCGTGCAGCGCCAGCCGGTCAAGGAACCGATGCAAACCGGCTTGAAGGCGATCGACGCGATGATCCCGATCGGCCGCGGCCAGCGAGAGCTGATCATCGGCGACCGCCAGACGGGCAAGACGGCGATCGCGATCGACACGATCATCAACAACCGCCAGAGCGGCGTCATCTCGGTGTACGTGGCGATCGGTCAGCGCATGTCGACGGTGGTGGCGCTCGCCAAGACGCTCGACGAAGCGGGCGCCCTGGACAACACGATCATCGTCGCCGCGTCTGCCGACGAGGCGGCGCCGATCAAGTTCATGGCGCCGTACGCCGGCTGCGCGATGGCTGAGTTCTTCCTGTACTCGGGCCGTCACGCGCTGTGCGTGTACGACGACTTGACAAAGCACGCCTACGCCTACCGGCAGATGTCGCTGCTGCTGCGCCGCCCGCCGGGCCGTGAGGCCTACCCGGGCGACGTCTTCTACCTGCACTCGCGCCTGCTCGAGCGCGCGGTCAAGCTGTCGGACGACCTGGGCGGAGGCTCGCTCACCGCGCTGCCGGTCATCGAGACCCAGGCGGGCGACGTCTCGGCGTACATCCCGACGAACGTCATCTCGATCACCGACGGGCAGATCTTCCTCGAGCCCAAGCTCTTCTACTCGGGCGTGCGTCCCGCCATCAACGTCGGCATCTCGGTGTCGCGCGTCGGCGGCAACGCGCAGATCTCCCCGATGAAGAAGGTTGCCGGCCGCATCAAGCTCGAGCTCTCGCAGTACCGCGACCTGGAGGCGTTCGCGCAGTTCGGCTCGGATCTCGACCCCGACACCCAGCGCACGCTCGCGCGCGGGCAGCGGCTCGTGCGCACGCTCAACCAGGGCGAGCGCGAGCCGCTGCCGGTCGAGGACCAGGTCATCCAGATCTACGCCGCCACCAACGGCTTTCTCGATCGCATCAACGCCGACCGCGTACCCGAGTTCCTGACGGGCTTGACCGAACGCTGCCACGCCCAGCACGGCGAGCTGCGCTCGAAGATCGCCGGCGGCGACTGGTCGGATGACACCCAGCAGGCCGTGCACGCGGCGGTCGAGTCGTTCGCAGGCGACTTCGGTTACGACCTCGACGAGGAGGGCCAGCCGCTCGAGGACGAGGTGCCGACGCTGCAGGGGGCGACAGCCGCCTAGCGGCGGGTATCGACGATGGCTTCTCAGCGCGACGTAAAGAACCGGATCTCCTCGGTCAAGAACATCCAGAAGATCACCCGTGCGATGGAGATGGTGGCCGCCGCACGGCTGCGCCGCGCCGAGCAGCGGATAGCTCAGCTGCGCCCGTACGCCGAGGCGATCCGCCGGATGACCTTCCAGGCGGCCAAGGCTGCCGGCGCCGAGGCAAGCTCCTTCCCGTTGCTGTCCGAGCACGAGGAGATCAAGCGTGTCGGTCTGCTGCTCGTCACCGGCGACCGCGGCCTGGCGGGGGCGTTCAACTCGCAGATCATCCGTGCCGGGGTGCGTGCCGGGACCGAGCTTGCCGAGCAGGGCCTGGAGCCCACCTGGTATGCCACAGGCCGGCGCGGGGTGTCCTCGCTGACGTTCCGCGGTCGCGAGCTGAGCGGCAGCTACACGGGCTTCACCGACCGGCCGGGCTACGCCGACGCGCGCCGGATCGCCGACGACCTGATGAGCGCCTACGTCGACGGCCGCCTGGACCGCGTGGAAATCCTCTACAACGCGTACGTGTCCCCGCTCACCCAGCACGTAACCCGTCAGACGCTCCTGCCGCTGGCCGGTCCGGTGCTCTCCGAGGAGGCGGGCGAGCAGCCCGAGCAGGACACCGGCCCGCACGCGCTGGTGGAGTACGAGCCCGACCCGGCGGAGATCCTTCAGCGCCTGGTGCCGGACTACGTGGAGATCTCGATCTACCGGGCGCTGCTCGAGTCCACAGCGGGCTTCTTCGGCGCCCAGATGACAGCCATGCGCAACGCCTCAGAGAACGCGGGGACGCTGATCGAGCAGTACACGCTTGCGATGAACCGTGCCCGCCAGGCGGAGATCACGCAGGAGATCATGGAGGTTGTGGCAGGCGCAGAGGGCCTGTCCTAGACCTCTACTCGAACGAGACTTGATAGACCACTAGGAGAGATCGAAAGCCAATGGATGCGAGCATCGCCACAAAGCCCACCCCAACCACGCAGGCCGCGGACGGCGACTCGACGCTGAACGTTGGTCGCATCGAGGAGATCCAGGGCGTCGTGCTCGACGTCGTCTTCCCCGACAAGCTCCCTGGGATCAACAACGCGCTGACGATCAAGCGCCCGGCTGCCGCCGCCGACGAGGAGGCCGAGGGCATCAGCGCCGAGGCGGGCGAGCTGCTGGTGTGCGAGGTGCAGCAGCACCTCGGCGACGATCGCGTGCGCGCGGTCGCGATGGACACCACCGACGGCCTCTCGCGCGGCGTCGAGGTGATCGACACCGGCGGTCCGATCACGGTGCCGGTCGGCCAGGCGACGCTGGGACGCATCTTCAACCTGCTCGGCGAACCGATCGACCTCGGCGAGGACATCCCGCAGGACACCGAGCGCCGTCAAATCCACCAGTCGGCCCCGCGTGTCGAGGACCTGACCCCGACCACCGAGATGTTCGAGACGGGCATCAAGGTGATCGACCTGCTCGCGCCTTACGCCAAGGGCGGCAAGGTGGGGCTGTTCGGCGGCGCCGGCGTGGGCAAGACCGTGCTGATTCAGGAGCTCATCCACAACCTCGCCAAGGAGCACGGCGGCCTGTCCGCCTTCTGCGGCGTGGGCGAGCGCTCGCGCGAGGGCAACGACCTGTGGCTGGAGATGAAGGAGTCGGGCGTCATCGACAAGACGATGCTCGTGTTCGGCCAGATGAACGAGCCCCCGGGCGCTCGCATGCGCGTGGCTCTCTCCGGCCTGACGATGGCGGAGTACTTCCGCGACCAGGGCCAGGACGTGCTGCTGTTCGTGGACAACATCTTCCGCTTCGTCCAGGCCGGCTCCGAGGTCTCGGCACTGCTCGGCCGCATGCCCTCCCAGGTGGGCTACCAGCCGACGCTGGAGACCGAGATGGGCCAGCTGCAGGAGCGCATCACCTCGACACGCCAGGGCTCGGTCACCTCCGTGCAGGCCATCTACGTGCCCGCCGACGACCTCACCGACCCGGCGCCGGCGTCGGTTTTCGCCCACCTGAACGCAACGACGGTGCTCTCGCGCGGCATCGCCGAGAAGGGCATCTACCCGGCAGTCGACCCACTGGACTCCACCTCGACGATCCTCAAGCCGGACATCCTTGGCGAGGACCACTTCCGCGTAGCCAACGACGTCAAGCAGATCCTGCAGCGCTACAAGGAGCTGCAGGACATCATCGCCATCCTCGGGATCGACGAGCTCTCAGACGAGGACAAGCTGACGGTGCAGCGCGCCCGCAAGATCGAGCGCTTCCTGTCCCAGCCGTTCCACGTCGCCGAGCAGTTCACCGGCACCCCCGGCGCCTACGTGCCGATCGCCGAGACGATCCGCGGCTTCGCCGAGATCATCGAGGGCAAGCACGACGACGTCCCCGAGCGCGCCTTCTTCCTGAAGGGCACCATCGAGGAAGTCGTCGCGGACGCCAAAGGCTGATGGCGCGCACGACATTCCCAGTCGAGGTCCTCACGCCCGAGGGCCAGGTGTTCAACGAGGAGGTCGAGATGCTCTCGACCCGCACCGCCGTGGGCTCGATCGGCGTTCTCGCCAACCACGAGCCGGTGCTCGCGATGCTCGAACCGACCGAGTTGCGCCTGTATCGCTCGGAGACCGATGTCGTGCGCTTCGCGCAAGCGGAGGGCTACCTGCAGTTCGCCGAGAACCGCGCCCTGCTGCTCGTCGAGGAGGCGATCGCGCCCCAGTCGCTCGATCGTCCCACCTACGAGACGCGCCTGAGCGAGGCTCGCGCCGCCGCCGAGCGTGCCGCCGAGGGCAGCGAGGAACGGGCCAGGGCATTGCGCGACATCAAGCGCTACGAGGCGTTCCTCGCAGTCTCGAACGGTTAGCCTTTCGGCGCGTGAGCGCTGAACGCGAACCGATCGGTGTCATCGGCACCGGGTATGTCGGCCTGGTGACTGCCGTGGGCTTCGCCGAGCTGGGCAGCGACGTCTGGTGCGTGGACATCGACACCGCCAAGATCGACGCGCTGCGTCGCGGCGAGGTGCCGATCTACGAGCCGGGCTTGGAGGAGCTGATGGCGCGCAACTCGGCTCGCCTGCACTTCTCGACCCAGCTGTCGGATGCTCTCGAGCACGCTCGGCTGCTGTTCGTCGCGGTCGGCACGCCGCCCACACACTCGGGCGATGCCGATCTAAGTGCGGTTCACCGCGTCGTCGAGTCGATGCCCGCGCCCGACGGACATGCGCTCGTCATGAAGTCGACTGTGCCGTGCGGCACGGGCGCGAACATCAAGCGCATCTTCAAAGCGTCGGGCAAGTCGGGCTTCAGCTATGTGTCCTGCCCGGAGTTCCTCAAGGAGGGCTCGGCGGTCAACGACTTCCTGCACCCCGACCGGATCGTGATCGGCGACGAGGGCGACTGGGCGGGCGACGCGGTCGTGAAGCTGTATGAGCCGCTCGACGCCCCGTTGCTGCGCACCGACGTGGCGTCCGCGGAGATGATCAAGCTCGCCGCCAACGCGTTTTTGGCGACGAAGATCTCGTTCATCAACGAGATAGCCAACGTGTGCGAGGACGTCGGCGCCGATGTCGTGGAGGTGGCGCGCGGGATGGGCTTGGACCAGCGCATCGGGCCGAAGTTCCTGCAAGCCGGCCTTGGCTACGGCGGCAGCTGCTTCACCAAGGACGTGAGCGCGCTGAAGCTGCTCGCCGGCAACTCCGGCTACCACTTCCAGCTGCTGAACTCCGTGATCGAGGTCAACGAGCTGCAAAAGCGTCGAGTGGTGTCCAAGCTGCAGCGTCACCTCGGCGATCTGGCCGGGAGACGCATCGCGCTGCTCGGCCTGGCGTTCAAGCCGAACACCGACGACATGCGCGGGGCATCCTCGCTCGTGCTCGCCGCTCGCCTGCAGGCGGAGGGCGCGCAGGTGAGGGCATATGATCCGATCGCTGAGGAGCAGGCGCGCGCGCTGATGCCTCAGTTGGACTACTCGCACTCGGCGCTCGACGCGCTCGCGCAAGCCGACGCGGTCGTGCTCGTCACCGAGTGGCCGGAGTTCGTCGAGCTCGACTGGAAGCAGGTGGCGCAAGCGATGCGTGGGAAGGTGGTCATAGACGGGCGCAACGTGCTCGACGCCGAGCAGCTGCGTGCGGCTGGGCTCGTCTACGAAGGAATCGGTCGCGGCCACGACAGCCAGAACGGAGGGAGCTGATGCAAGCAGTCATCCTCGTCGGGGGTGAGGGAACGCGTTTGCGCCCGCTCACATCGACGGTGCCCAAGCCGGTCGTTCCGCTCGTGGACCGGCCGTTCATCTCCTACATGCTGGAGTGGCTGCGCGAGCACGGCGTCGACGACGTCATCATGTCCTGCGGCTTTCTCGCCTCGGGCGTGCGCAACGTGCTCGGCGACGGCTCCGGCTACGGCATCAAGCTGCGTTTCGTCGAGGAGCCCGATCCGCGCGGCACTGCCGGGGCGCTGAAGTTCGCCGAGTCGATGCTCGACGAGCGTTTCTTGATGCTCAACGGCGACGTGCTCACCGACATAGACTTGACCGAGCAGATCGCCCAGCACGAGCGCACGGGCGCCCGCGCGACGCTCGCGCTCGTGCCCGTCGAGGACCCGAGCGCCTACGGCCTCGTGCACCTGCAGGACGACCGCAGCGTGCGCGACTTCGTGGAGAAGCCCAGCTCCGATGCGATCGACACGAACCTGATCAGCGCGGGGGCGTACGTGCTGGAGCGCAGCATCCTCGAGCTGGTGGAGCCCGAACGCAACGTGTCGATCGAGCGCGAGGTGTGGCCGAGGCTGATCGGCGATGGTTTGTACGGGTTTCCATGCGACAGCTACTGGTTGGACATCGGAACGCCCCAGCGCTATCTGCAAGCGACGTTCGACATCCTCGAGGGCAACGTCAAGACGGGTGTGCGCGAGCGGCTCGCCGATCATTACCTGTCGGTTTCCGAAGCCGCCGATGTGCTCGGGCGGGCAATTCCCCCGGCGGTCATCGAGGCGGGCGCAAGCGTGGCCGACGGCGCGCACGTCGGCAGCCTCGTGGTGCTCGGAGGCGGCGTGAAGGTGGGAGCCGGCAGCATCGTCGAGCGCTCGGTGATCCTCAACGGGACCGAGATCGGCGAGAACTGCATCCTGCGCGACTGCATCGTCGCGGCAGGCTGCTGCATCGGCCCGAACACGCAGATTCTCGAAGGAGCGGTGCTCGGCGAGGGCGTGACGGTCGGGGCGGACAACGTCGTGGCGGGCGGTGCCCGTATCTTCCCGGGTGTGACGCTGCCAGACGGCGCGATCAAGTTCTGAGCAAGGAAGGCACCCCGACATGAGCGACAGCGCCCCGACGGCAGCAACCTCCGGCACCGACTCGCTCTCGCGAGAGGCGATCGCGCGGGTGGACTCAAGCGGTCAGCTCGCCGACGTGCTGGCGCTGCCCGAGCATCTGCGCGACGCGCTCTGGCGGGTGGAGTCGGCGATCATGGGGGAGTGGGACACCTCCGCCGGCCTGGTTGTCGCGGGCATGGGCGGCTCGGCCATCGGCGGCGCGCTCGCACGCGCGGCGCTCGGCGATCACGCTTCGCGCCCGATCTTCGTCACCCGCGCTTACGGCCTGCCGCCCTGGACGACCCCGGAGACCACCGTTCTGTGTGCGAGCTACTCGGGCAACACCGAGGAGACGCTTGCCTGCTACGAGTCGGCTGGAGCGCTTGGGGCACAGCGTGTGGTGGTGACCACGGGAGGCCGCCTGGCGGAGATGGCGCGCGAGGACGGCGTGCCGGTGATCCCGCTTCCCGGAGGATTTCAGCCGCGTGCAGCGGTGGCGTACATGACGGTCGCAGCGCTCGAGGTCGCCGCTCTGTGTGGAGTCGGCCCGCATTTGACATCGGAGATAGACGTGGCTGCGTCCCACACCGAGCAGCTCGTGGCCGAGTGGGGACCCGATGCGCCCGAGGACAGCGAGGCGAAGGAGATCGCGCGCAAGCTGCTCGGCACCGCCCCGGTGATCGCGGGCGCCGGCTTGACCGCCCCGATCGCCTATCGCTGGAAGACCCAGATCAACGAGAACGCCAAGCAGCCGGCGTTCGCGCACGAACTGCCCGAGCTCGACCACAACGAGCTCGAGGGCTGGGAGGGGGCGCGCGACGTTGGCCGCTTCTCGGCGGTGTTCCTCGACGACTCCGACGCCCACCCGCGCGTCAAGCAGAGGATGGATTTGACCGAGAAGCTGATCTCCGACAGCGCGGCTGTGTCCATGCGCCTGCAAACGCGTGGGCAGACGACGGTCGAGCGGATCATCTCGCTCGTTCTGCTCGGCGATCTCGTCTCGCTCTACCTCGCCACGCTGCGTGGTGTGGATCCGGGTCCGGTGGCGCTCATCGAGCGGCTGAAGTCGGACCTCGCCGCCGAATAGAACCTTGACACAGCCGTGATAAGGTCTGCTCGATGCAGGCCGCGGCGGTCGACGCCCTGACGATCAACGAGGCAGCCGACACCACCGGCTGGTCGGCGCGCATGCTGCGCTACATCGAGAGCATCGGGCTCGTGGCGCCGCGCCGCTCGGGGTCCGGATACCGGCTGTACGGGCCGGCTGAGCTGCAGCGGCTGAGCACGCTGCGAGAGCTGCTCGAGCGCCACGGCGTCGAGCTCTCGGAGGTGGGGTTCGCGTTGCGCCTGAACACCGAACCGCAGCTGCGCGAGGCGATCGAGCGCTGGCTGTCAGCCGAGCCAGAGCGTCCGGCGCACGTAGCGGCAGCCGACTGGCTGCGCTTCGAGCAGGAAAAGCACCAGCAACTTCTCGACACCACCATGGAGACCAGATGACCACAGCAACGCTCACCGACACCGACTTCAAGGTCGCCGACCTGAGCCTCGCCGACTTCGGACGCAAGGAGATCACGCTCGCCGAGCACGAGATGCCCGGGCTGATGGCGATCCGGCGGGAGTACGCCGCCTCGCAGCCGCTGAGCGGCGCGCGCATCACCGGCTCGCTGCACATGACGGTGCAGACCGCCGTGCTGATCGAGACGCTCACCGCGCTCGGCGCGCAGGTGCGCTGGTGCAGCTGCAACATCTTCTCCACCCAAGATCACGCCGCCGCCGCCGTGGCGGTCGGTCCCGACGGCACCGCCGATGAGCCGCGCGGGGTGCCGGTGTTCGCCTGGAAGGGTGAGACGCTCGAGGAGTACTGGTGGTGCACCGACCGCGCGCTGCGCTGGCCCGGCGAGGATGGCGCGCCGGGGGTGGCCGGGCCGAACATGATCCTCGACGACGGCGGCGACGCGACGCTGCTCGTGCACAAGGGCACCGAGTTCGAGAGCGCCGGCGCCGTGCCCGATCCGGCATCGGCGGACTCCGAGGAGTTCCAGGTGGTGCTGTCGCTGCTGCAGAGCTCGCTCTCCGAAGACCCACAGCGCTGGACGAAGATCGGCCAGGGCATCAAGGGCGTCACCGAGGAGACAACCACCGGCGTTCAC
Organism: Solirubrobacteraceae bacterium; assembly: GCA_051955355.1. Taxonomy (GTDB): domain Bacteria; phylum Actinomycetota; class Thermoleophilia; order Solirubrobacterales; family Solirubrobacteraceae; genus Palsa-744. Next base: position 33,078 of record JBQCGU010000026.1, read on the forward strand.
CGGCTCTATCAGATGGTGGACACCGGCGAGCTGCTGTTCCCGGCGATCAACGTCAACGACTCGGTCACCAAGTCGAAGTTCGACAACCTCTACGGCTGCCGCCACTCGCTGATCGACGGCATCAACCGCGCCACCGACGTGATGATCGGCGGCAAGGTGGCGGTGGTGTGCGGCTTCGGCGACGTGGGCAAGGGCTGCGCGGAATCGCTGCGCGGACAGGGTGCGCGCGTCGTCATCACCGAGATCGACCCGATCTGCGCGCTTCAAGCCGCTATGCAGGGCTATGAGGTGAAGACGCTCGAGGACGTCGTGGAGAGCGGCGACATCTTCATCACCGCCACCGGTAACAAGGACATCATCACCGCCGCCCACATGGCTCGCATGAAGCACCAGGCGATCGTCGGCAACATCGGGCACTTCGACAACGAGATCGACATCGCCGGCCTGTCGAAGGTGGAGGGCATCGAGCGGATCAACATCAAGCCGCAGGTCGACGAGTGGGTGTTTCCGGACGGTCACGCCATCCTCATGCTCTCCGAGGGCAGGTTGCTGAACCTCGGCAACGCCACAGGCCATCCGAGCTTCGTGATGAGCAACTCGTTCACCAACCAGACGATCGCCCAGATCGAGCTGTTCACGAAGAACGACGAGTACGAAAAGCGCGTGTACGTGCTCCCCAAGCACCTCGACGAGAAGGTCGCGCGCCTGCACCTCGACGCGCTCGGCGTGAAACTGACCGAGCTGTCCTCCGAGCAGGCCGCCTACATCGGCGTGCCGGTGGACGGCCCATACAAGCCCGACCACTATCGCTACTGAAGCCGACAGCGGGCAGGCGCGCATCGAGTGGGCCGACGGGCAGATGCCCGTGCTCGCCCAGGTGCGCGAGCGCT
>JBQCGU010000027.1:0-22040 GCA_051955355.1 Solirubrobacteraceae bacterium
TGAATACGGCGGTCCATGCGCAACAGCACCTCCACGACAACCTCCCGGCCGGCGTCGTAGATCGCCTCAGCCTCAGCGCGCTCCACAAAAAGTAATTCGACGGATCCGCGTTATGTCCCCCAACCCACTGAACGCTTACGAATTTATCTCTGCTCGCGGGGACTTTTATGCCAGCTTCATGAAAATAGAGATACTGGTAAGCGCGATATAGATCGCACGCACACCCGCCTCCTCCCAGTGCACACGCTCCGGCCCGCTCCCCCCGCGGGCCGGACGTGTATTGGGGGCACGGTGAAGGCTCACCCGGCGAGCGGCAACCCGAGCGCCGCAGCGCCCTCAGCCGGCGGGCGGCGCCTCGCCACGTTCGCTGCTTTCCTCGCGCGCGGCAACCGGGCGGCGCTCGCGGATGCGCACCGTCTCGATGCGGTTGTGCGCCACCGACTCCACGCGAATCGAGAAGTGGCCTGAGCTGATCGCGTCGCCACGCCGCGGCAGGCGACCCAGCTCGGCGAACACGAAGCCTCCCACCGAGTTGTAGGAGTCGCTGTCCACAGGCAGCTCCACCCCGTAGTCGAGCAGGTCGGCGATCGACACGTGGCCGCGCACCAGCCAGTCGCCGTTTGTGAGCCTGCGCACCTCTCCGGCGGTGGGGTCGGTCTCGTCGACGATCTCCCCAACCACCTCCTCGATGATGTCCTCGACGGTGACGATACCCACCACGCGCCCGTACTCGTCCACCACCACCGCCATCGACGTGCGCTGGCGCTGGAGGTCGGCGAGCAGGTCGTCGAGCGGCTTGGTCTCGGGGACGATCGGCGCGTCGTGCACGATCGGCTCGATCGCCGACCGCGGCCCGTCTTCCATCAGGCGACGGGCAAGCGCCGAGGCGTGCACCAGGCCGCGCACGCGATCGCGATTGTCGTCCTCGATCACCACCAGGCGCGTGTGACCGCTGGATATGCAAAGCCGCAGAGCGCTTTCCACGTCCTGGGAGAGGTCGACCGTCACCACCGCCGGGATCGGTGTCATCACCTGGCGCGCCTCCTGCTCGTGCAGGTGGAACACTCCCGTGAGCATGCCCGCCTCGCCCGGGTCGAGGTGGCCGCCGGCATAGGACTCGGCGATCAGGCGCTTGAGCTCGTCGGGGGAGCCCGCCTCCTCCCCGCCTTCGGTGTCCACACCGAGCAGGCGCAATATCCAGTCCGAGACGACCGTGAGCCACACGATCACCGGGTGGAACGCCACGCTGAACGCCTGCAGCGGGCGGGCGATCCGGCGGGCGACCGACTCGGCGCGGTTGATGGCGTACAGCTTGGGCACCATCTCCCCGGCGATCAGCTGTGTGGCGGTGATGATGACGAACGCCAGGATCACCGACACGACAACCGCCACGTCGTGCCCTATCCCGTTCCCGAATGCGCCCTCGAGCAGGTGTGCGAGCGCAGGCTCGGCGAGCGCGCCGATCCCGATCGAGGTCATCGTCACCCCGATCTGCACTGCCGAGATGTACTCGTTGATGCGATCGAGCTGCTGCAGCGCCAGCGTCGCGCCGCCCGAGCCCTCCTCGCTCATCACTTCCAGGCGTGCCCGGCGCGAGCGCACGAGCGCGTACTCGGCAACCACGAAGAACGCGTTGACAGCCACCAGCAGGGCAGCCAGGATCAGCCTGAGGCCGTTCACGCCGCGGTGCAGCCGCGACGAGGCGGCCGCTTACTTCGGGGAGGTTGTTCTTCTTCGCTCATCTGCGCCCGACCGCAAAACCGTAGCAGGGGCTCAGGCGAGATCGTCGATACGGGCAGCCATGTCGAAGTCGCCCTGCGTGAGGCCGCCCTCCGAATGGGTGGACAGCTCCAGCCGCACCTTGTTCCAGCCGTGGAGGTGGATGTCCGGATGGTGGTTGGCGGCTTCCGCCGCGTCAGCCACGCGGTTGACGAACTCCATGGCTTGCGAGAAGTTTTCGAGCTCCCACTCGCGCACGATCGCCTCACCCTCGCGCCGCCAGTCGCTGGAGGCGAGGTTGCGGTCGATCTCCTGCTCGGACAAGAGCGCCATCACCAGACACCCTACCCGCCGATCAGGCGATACCCGCGCCCGTTGAGCCTGCAACGAGCAGCGCGCCGGCGACCGACACCGCCGACAGCGCCACGCACGCCGCCACTCCCAGCGCCGGACGGTGGCGATCGTCGGCGGCGCGGATGGCGAGCGCCGCGAGCGTGCCCCCGATCAAGCCGCCGATGTGCGCGCCCACCGAGACGCCCCTGACGGTGAAGCTGAGCGCCACGGTGACGATGATCACGAAGCCGACGCCCGACTCCATGATGCTCATGCGCCGCGCGCGCAGCTCCACGGCGGCGGCGCCCGCCAAGCCAAGTACGGCACCCGACGCCCCGACGCTGGGGGCCGCGGTTGCGAACAGCGCCCCGAACGAGCCGGCGAGCAACGCCGTGAAGTAGATCGCGGCGAACTTCACCGAGCCGAGCGCCGGCTCGAGCATCAGGCCGAGCACGTAGAGCAGGTACATGTTGAAGAAGATGTGCAGCAAGCCCGCGTGCAGGAACCCGTTTGTGACCAGCCTCCAGTACTCGTGTTCGTGGGCTATCGGATAGCGGGCGACCCACCCCTTTTCCACCACTTCCCCGTGCACGGCGGCGCCGCCGATGCCGAACTGTCCGCGCTCGAGCAGGAAGACGATGACGTTGGCCGCGATCAACCCGTAGGTGACGCGCGGGGTGCGCGCCATCGTGCGCATGCGCACGACACGGGTGCGTTGTTTGGAGCACTCCGGGCAGCGCATCCCCACCGGCGTGGTGGTCATGCAGTCCGGGCAGATCGGCCGCCCGCACGACGAGCACGAGACACCGGTCTCACGCGAGGGATGGCGGTAGCAGGCGGCCATGAGGGCAGCAGACGCTAGCAGCGCCCCCAGCGCCAGCCGACCGTGCTCAGGCGGCGGCGCTGAAGCTCTCCGCCATCTTCTGCAAGCCGAGACGCATCCGGCCCTTGACCGTCCCGATGGGCGTGTCGAGCATGGTGGCGATTTCGTTGTGTGTGTAGCCGCCGTAGTAGGCGAGCGCGATCACCGCGCTCTGCTCGTGCGGCAGGTGCTCGAGCGCGGCGAGCATCATGCGCGTGTCCTCGCGACGACTGGCCAGCTGGTCTGCTGTCTCTTGAAGGCTCCCCATCTCGCCCACGAGCTCCTCGCCGGGGGGGAAGCTCTCGTGAGGGATGGTGTGGCGGAGCACGTCGATCGCTCGGTTGCGCACGATCCAAAGCAGCCAGCCGCGCACGCTGCCGCGACGTCGGTCGTATTGAGAGCGGTTGCGCCAAAGCGCGAGGAACGCCTCCTGAGCCACCTCCTCGGCGATGGCGTGGCGCGAGCAGATTTGCAGCGCCAGCCCCAACGCCGACCCAAGGTGGCGCTCGTAGAGCACAGCGAACGCCAGCGGGTCGTCCTCAGCCACCAGCAGCATCAACTGCTCGTCCGCCAGACAGCGGGTCAAGAAGGGCAGCGCAGCAGTCTGTCGATCGGCCATAGGACTGATAATCGGAATAGTTCGCTTCGCCTACTTTGAGGGTTGGGCGAGGCGAATGCAAGCGTCGCGCGGGCGTTTGCCCGCTCGGAGCGGACGTCAGCGCCCGCTGAAGAGGCGCTCGGTTTGAGTGCGCAGATCGCTCAATGCACGCTCGGCGGCGCTGCGGACGCCCTGGATGCCACCGGCGTCAGCCTGAGCGCGGTGGCGGGCGCGCAAGAGCACCAAACCGACGCCCGCCGTGCCTCCCACCACCAGAGCCGCAGCCGGTCGCGCCCAGTTACGGGGATCGCGCATGGCGGACAGCTCCCATGACTCGAGCTCCTCAACCGCGATCTCGGTGAGGTTGGTGAGCGCACCCTCCAAGCGCATCGCCAGATCCGCCGGCGGCTCCACCGGCGAGAGCGCCCGGTGCAGCAGGCCCTCGACGTTTGGGATTGCCTCACTCACCACGATCCTCGTTTCCCTCCGAGGAGCCGACGAGCCCCTCCAGCTGCTTGATAGCACGATGGATCAACACCTTCGTGGCGCCGTCGGAGCGACCCATCGCGCGTGCGATCTCTCGGTTGTCCATCCCGAGCGCGAAGCGCATGATCAGCGCCTCGCGGCGGTCGTCGGGCAGGCGCTCCACCCCGTCGAGCACCCGGCTCAGCTCGTCGCGCCCCTCCACCAGCTCCTCGGTCGTGTGCGAGGCGGCGGGCTCGGCGGTGTCGTCGATCGAGGACGACGGCCGCCTGGAGCGGTCGCGGTAGTGATTGGCAGCCAGGTTGTGCGCGATCCGGATCAGCCACGGACGCAGCGGACGCCCGCGCGACTCGCGCTGGGCGCGCTCGAAGTGCCGATAGGCCTGGAGAAAGGTCTGCTCGGTGAGGTCCTCGGCGTCGTGATGGTTTCCCACCCGGTAGTAGGCGTAGCTGTACACGTCGCGCAGGTGCGCGCGGTAGAGCTCTGAGAACTCCCCGTCGAGCTGACTCTTGGACTTCGGCGACTGCTCCTCCCCCACTCATCGCACCCTACCTCTCAGACGCCCCGCGTCTTCGCACCGTGCCCGCCGCGCCAAGCCGTCGGCTTGGTCGGCATCCAGATGCCTACGCGGCGCGCACCTCCAACACGGGGGCGTCGCGCGAGACAGGCAGCGCTCGAGGCGGCGTGACACCGCCGAGCCACTCCCATTGGAGGCTCACGCAAGCCCATATGCGCTCGGTCACCGCCGCCGCCAGCGCCGGCGAGGGGCTCTCCACCTCGGGGAAGCGCAACGGACGCCCGCAGCGGACGGTCACCTTGCACGGGCGTATCCGCCAACCGCGACGCACGTCTTCGGTGCCGAGCACGGCAACCGGGACGACGGCTGCATCCGTTTCGAGCGCCAACCGCCCCACGCCGCGACGCGGCGCGCCGAGCGGGCCGGGGCGCACACGCGTCCCCTCGGGGAATATCAGCACGCAATCCCCGCGCCGCAAGATCTCCCGCGCGGTGGCGATCGCCTGCTCGTCGCTCGCGCCCCGATCGATCGGGAAGGCGCCCAGGCTGTTGAGCAGCCACGCGCGCCAGCGCGACTGGAAGAGCTCCCGCTTGGCGACGTAGTAGATCGGACGTGTGGCGAGCGCACCGATCACGAAGGGGTCGAGGAAGCTGCGGTGGTTTGCCGCCAGCAGCACCGGCCCGCTCGAGGGTATGTGCTCGCGCCCGACGCCCTGCAGGCGGAAGTACAGCCGGAAGAACGGCACGAGCACCAGGCGCACCGGCCAGTAGATCAGCGGGTTTACGCCGCGAGCGAGCGAGCGCTCTCGAAAGCCGTTGAGAGCGCTCGCATCCTGCGTCACGTGCTCACGGGCGATGCCTGCCATGTCTGGGATACCCGTGTGCATGGGCCTCGTTACATGGCGGCGGCGGAAGCGCAGGCGCCCCGCACTTCCGCAGAGCTGCGCGGACATGGGCTCGCTTGGCGCCGTTCATCGCCTTCGCCGGCGGGCGGGCGGGCTGCAACGGCGGCCCGGGCGGCATCGGAGCGCCGGGAGGCAACTGAGCGCCGGGAGGCATCGGGGCGCCGGGGGGCAACGAAGCGCCGGGTGGGACGACCGGCGGGAGCGGCGGCGCGACACCGTCCTTGCGCAGGCATTCGCGCACAGCCTCAAAGCGGGCAAAGCCAGGGGGCGCCTGGTGGCTGGCGGCGGGCGGCGTCGAGGCAGCGACGGCGACCGTGTTCGAGCCTTTCGAGGAGCCGTATGCGGCGAACGCGAGACAACTCGCGGCGACGCCGGTCGCCAGCGCGACCAGCCAGGTCCGGGGTGTGGAGGAACCGATGGTGAATCGCATGAGCTTTCCTTTGGTGGGGGAACGAACGACGACTGTCATCGGCGGCCAGCATCGCGGCAGGGCTCAAGAGCGCGATAAGCGGCATCTTTGAACTTCGTAAGAAAGCCGGCGCGGTCCCGCGGCGGACCTCTTATGTGATTCTTATTTCCCGCTGAGAGGGTTAGGGCAGAGCGAGATGAGCATCCTCGTAGTGGACGACGAGCCGGCTGTGCGAGGAGCGCTTGCGCGCGCCCTCGGGCTGGAGCGTTACGAGGTGGCGCTCGCCGCCGACGCCGGCGAGGCGCTCGAGCTGCTCTGCAAGCGCGCATACGACCTGATCGTGCTCGACGTCCTGATGCCGGGGATGAGCGGGCTGGAGCTGTGCCGCCGGCTGCGCCAAGCCGAGGATCGCACGCCCGTGCTGATGCTCACCGCGCGCGAGACGATCGACGACCGCGTCGCAGGCCTTGACGCGGGGGCCGACGACTACCTTCCCAAGCCGTTTGCGTTGCGAGAGCTGCTCGCCCGCGTGCGAGCGCTGCTGCGCCGCGCGGGCGATGGACAGGCAAGCCGACAAGAGCTGCGCTATGCCGACCTGACGCTCGATCCCGCCACCTGCGAGGCTCGGCGTGGAGCACGCGAGATCGAGCTGACCCGCACCGAGTCGCGCCTGCTCGAGCTGTTCCTCGCCCACCCCCGCCAGGTGCTCACCCGAAGCGCGATCTTCGAGCACGTCTGGGGATATGACTTCGGTGCGCGCTCGAACGCTCTGGCGGTGTACGTCGGCTACCTGCGGCGCAAGCTCGAGGACGACGGCGAGCCGCGCCTGCTGCACACCGTTCGGGGCGTCGGTTACATGTTGCGCGAGCGATGACCCTTCGCCGCCGCATCACGCTCCTCGTCGCCACGGCGGTTGCAGTATCGATAGCGACCGCTTCGGGGCTCGCCTATCTGCTCGTCTCCAACCAGCTGCACACCCAGGTGGACAGGTCGTTGCGCGACACCGCACGCGCGCTCGCGAGGAGCATCGAGCTTCTCAGCCGGCCTGGGCCGCCAGTCCCGCTCGCGCTGCCGCCAGGGGCGCCTGCAGGGGAGATCGCCCGGGTTCTCCGTCCCACGAGCCCCGGCGCTCCTCCCGCGCCGCCCGTCCAGCCGCAAACCCCTGGCTCCTCGCTGGGCCAGGACCGGGGAGCGCTCCAGTTGCTCGGACACCACGGTCGCGTGCTCGTCGCCCCCGGGAGCGGCGTGGCGAGGCTTCCGGTCGATGCCCGCGCGCGCAGGCTTGCAACGCAAGGCGGCCCAAGCTACATGTCGGAAACCCGGATCGGCTCCGATCGCCTGCGCGTGTTGACCGCGGCGTTGCCGCGCGGAACACCCGCACGGGCGGTCCAGATCGCGCGCTCGCTCAACGAGGTGGATGGCACGCTCGCCAACCTGCGCCTGATTCTCCTGCTCGTCGCCGCTGGAGGCATCGGCGTGGCGGCGCTGCTCGGTGCGCTCGTCAGCCGCACGACGATCGCGCCGATCAGGCGCCTCAGCCAGGCAACCGAGCACATCGCACGCACGCACGATCTCGCCCGCCGGGTGTCCGTTCGCGGAGACGACGAGCTGAGCCGGCTGGCGATCAGCTTCAACGCGATGCTCGACAGCCTCGAGCGCTCGGTGCACGCGCTCGACTCCTCCGTGCGCGCCCAGCGCCAGCTCGTGGCGGATGCTTCGCACGAGCTGCGCACACCGGTGACGAGCCTGCGCGCAAATGTCGAGGTGCTCCAGCAGAAACAGGCGCTTGCACCCGAGGAGCACGAGCGTTTGCTCTGCGACGTGGTCGAGCAGACCGAAGATCTCACAGCGCTGATCGACGACGTGATCGAGCTGGCGCGAGGCGACGAGCCGCTGGCCGCCCTGGAGGACGTTCGCCTCGACCGGCTCGTGCTGGAGGCGATCGAGCGTGCCCTGCGCAACGCTCCGCGGGCGCTCATCGAGCACCGCCTGCATCCAACGCTCGTGCTCGGCGATCCAAAGCGACTGGACCGCGCGGTCAGCAACCTGCTCGACAACGCCCGGAAGTTCGGCCCACCCGGGCGCCCGGTCGAGGTGGGTGTGCACGACGGCGAGCTGACCGTGCGCGACCACGGCCCGGGCATACCGGCAGCCGAGGCGGCGCACGTGTTCGACCGCTTCCACCGGGGATCGGGTGCGCGCGGCACGTCGGGCAGCGGACTTGGCTTGGCGATCGTGCGCCAAGTTGCGGAGACGCACGGCGGCAGCGTCAGCGCGGAACCCGCCGCCGGCGGAGGCGCGCTCGTGCGAATGCGCTTGCCGGCGATTGCGCTCGACGCCCTCGCCGAGCAGGACATCGCCTCGGCGGCGCCGGCGAGCTAGGGACGCAACTGGATCTGCGCCGAGGCGGCCACCGGCTCGCGGAGCGCCTGCGCCTGGCCAGCCCCAACCTGCGCCCTGTCGGCCAAAAGGAACAGGCGAGCCTGAGTGGCGCGGCGAGCCTTCGCCCTGGCGTCGACAGCGATCTGCGCGGCGTGAGACAGGCGGAGCAGGAACCTGCGCTGACCCGAGAAGGCGAGCTGCCGGGGCACGATGCCGAATCTCCGTCCACCTACGTTCAGATAGCCACGAACGCGCAGCACACACGGGGTTGTGCACGTGGCGCCGCCAACCAGCTTGCCGCCGTTGGCGCGCAGGCTCTCGTGCTTTGGCATGGCGAGCAGCAGACGGAACTCGGCGGGCAGCGACCACGGCGCCGGGTGGGTGGGCAGCTCGAACGGAGGCATCGGTGGCTGGTTGAAGTTGAAGTCTTCCACCAGATTGCCGAGCAGCGGGCTGTCCTCGCGCACGTCCGGGCGCGGATCGGGGCGGCCGTCGGTGGCGGGATCGATGCGTTCGCCGCCGAGGAAGTCGTCCTCGATGAACTTCAGGTAGGCGTCGTGGCTGAGGGGTTTGTGGTCGATGAAGCGAGAACGCGCGTAAGGGCTGATCACCAAACCGGGAACGCGCAGGCCGTAGCCGTTCTGGTCGACCGCCGGCGGGGCGACGTGGTCGTAGAAGCCCCCCCAGTCGTCCCAGGAGAGGAATATCGCCGTGCTCCACCAGTCGGGGCTGCGCATGATCGCGTTGATGAGGCTCGTCACATAAGCCTGACCTTCGCTGATCTTCGCGGGAGGGTGTTCTGAGACGCGCTGGTTGGGCGCAATCCACGACACCGCCGGCAGCTTGCCTTCGCCTACCGCGGCGTAGAAGTTCGACAGCGACTGCACGTTCTGCAGCTCGCCGTCTTCGTGCACCGTGTCGAAGTAGGGCAGCGGGTTCCAGATGCCGGGCGTGTGCGCGTTCTGGCCGGGGTCCGAGCAGACGATGTCTTCGTCGTTCTCGCAATCCGGCTCGCCCCCGGCGTACACGTAGTAACCCCAGCTGACGCGATGGCGGTGCAGCAGGTAGGTGAGGTCGGTCCAGGCATAGTCGGGCGTCATTCCCTGCTTGTTGAAGTCGGGCGGGTTTTCGGGGGCTTGCAGCGCGTTGGAGCAGCTCATCGGATCGTCGGCGATTTCACAGATCGCCGACCAGCCGGAGACCTCGTAGAGATGCGCGGGCAGGCTCCACGACAGGTTCGGCTCGAACATGCGGTCTTGCAGCACGAAGTTCTTCGCGTACGTCCAGTAGTTGGGGATCTCCTGGCCGTCGTGGTAAGCCATCACGTCGGTGGCGCCCGGGATCGTGCACACAGGGTCGTTGGGATCGGTGCACTTGCGTTCCTTGCCTTCCTGCGCCTTGGCTATGAACCCATCCATCTTGCCGCCGTCGACGTCTGCGATCGCCGCGGAGCGTCCGTGCGGGCCGCCGTGGTTTACGTCTGCGGTGCTGCGATAGGGCGCTTCGCACTGGCCGTCGGACGGGTTCGGAAGGCACACCGTCGGCTGCCCGTTCTTCATCGGTATCCCGTCCGCCCCGGGATACGTGCCGAAGTAGGTGTCGAACGAGCGGTTCTCCTGCATGATCACCACCACGTGCTTGATCTTGTGGATCCCCTGCACACCGCGCGCCACGCCCTGAGCAGCCGCCGAGGTGGCGCCGCTGAGCATGAGCGAGACGAGCACGCCGGTTATGTATGGGAGTCCCTGCATCGGGTGTGAGCCTATGCGAGCCGTCGCGCGCAGGCGTCGCCTCACCGCGACTTCCCGCGGACGGATACACGCAAGAGGACCGTCGATTCGGGGCCTACCTCGGCTGCCAGCGACCCGTCGGAGCGATATCGAGCGTGCTTCCACGCGTCGCGCACCAGGTAGCCGCCGGAGCTGGGCATCCCCACGGCGGCGGCGCTCGTCTGGATGCGCAGCGGCAGCGACCCTCGGTTCAGCAGCGCCACCGCGCGGGCGCCGCCGGCAAGCGGCTTTGCCCACACCTGCGCCTCGCCGCTGGAGCTCACGAGCTGTCCCTGCACACCGGCGGGGTCCTGATCGATGGCGAGCACGTCGGGGTTCTTCAACGCTGCGAGGCTCGACGGCGAGATCGTGCGCAGATCGTCGCTCACCATGAGCGGCGCGGCGAGCATCGCCCACATGCTGAGCTGCGTGCGGAACTGCGCGGATGTGAGCCCCTGATCGGGACCGAGGTAGTCAGGATCGTTCCAGTGGCCCGGCCCCGCCGCCTCCGGATGGGCTGCGTCGGCGTCGAGGTTGCGCAACACCGTCGCGAACGTCACCCGCCCGGGCGACCCGACGTCGGTGTCGGTGCGCCAGCTGTTTGCGGTGCTCGGCCCGAAGGTGTAGGAGGCGAACGCCGACTGGGCGAACGGCGGCTCGCCCTGGAACTGCCCGGGTTCAAGGAAGTTGCAGATCGAGAGCAGGAGCGGGCGGTGACTCGAGTTGGCTTGCAGTACGGCGTGGAAGGCGGAGTACGCCACGGCAGGGTTCAAGCCCAGGCGAACCCCACCGCAGAAGTCCACCTTGACGGCGTCAAAGCCCCATGCGGCGAACGTGTCGGCGTCCTGCCGATAGTGGCGATAGCTGCCCTCGTGCTTTCCGCCGCACCCGTCGACGCCGGCGTCGGTGTAGAGGCCGACGCGCAGTCCGGCGGCGTGCAGCGTGCGCGCAAGCCACGCCATGCCGTGCGGCCACTGGGAGCGGTTGACGACGATCTGCCCGTGCGAGTCGCGCTGGCCCTGCCACCAGCCGACGTCAAGCCACACGTAGCGATAGCCCTTGTGCGCCAAGCCGTCCGACACGAGCGCGCTCGCCTCGTCGAGGATGGTGGACTCGCTGTAGCGCGGGCCGAGCGCGAAGTAGGTGTCCCAGCCCATGTATGGCGTGGGAGTCAGCACCGTCGGCGCGAGCGGCAGCGCGCCAGACGGGGCACAGAAGCCCACAACCAGCAGACCCGCCGACAGGAGCGCGAGCGCGGCACGCACAGTGGTCCTCATCGCCGCCGCCGCGACGAGCCGAGCGTCAGGCGCTGGCGCGAGAGCGAAGCGTTCAGCACCCCGATGATGGTTCCTTTCACGGAAAGCTCCACCGTCAGGTGCTTGGCGTGCGAGAGCAGGCTTCGGCCACGCCCGTCGAGCGCAACCGACACGACCCTTCGCTGCCCGCGGGCGAGGCGCACGCTGCTAGACCCCACGACTACGGACACCAACCGACGATGGCGATCCCTGAGCAGGCTCGTCAAGCGCAGCGAGATCGCGCATCCCTTGACGGCTCGCGGCGAGCACTTGACAAAGACGCTCACACGCCCCCGCTGCGCGAATGCTCGGCCGACGACCGTCTCGTTGACCGCCACCACGACGCCTTGGGCGGGGATCGCGACAAACGCGCTGTGGCCGGTTGAGCTTCCGGCGGCGTTGACGGCGGTCACCAGGCACTGGATGTGGTGCGTGGCGTCGGCACGCGCCACCCGATACACCGCACTGTGCGCCCCCGCGATCGGACCGCCGTCGCGCCGCCATTCGTAGGCGAGCGCGATCGCTTCGCCGACCGGCACACCCGGGTCGCACGCGAGGCGGCTGCCGACGGCGGGCACTCCGGAGATCGAAGGATGCGGGTGGACGAGCGTGGCGGTGACCGTCGTGAACGTCTCGTCGGGTCCAACGCCTTCGCCGGCCCCGCTGAGCGCAACCAGGCGATAGTGGTAGGTGGTGCCGGGGGTCAAGCCCGCGAGCGACGTCGCGACGGGCTGCGCCACGCTCCCGGCGAGGGAGAGCGACGAGCATGGGGCGCTCTGACCGTAGGCGGCAGTGGGGCCGTATTCGAAGCGGCAGTCGCCGAGCTGAGCATCGTCGGGGTTGACCGCGCCGGCGAGCGTCGCCGTCGTCTGACCCACTTCGGTCGGCGCCCCGGTCGCGGCGACGGGGGCGGGCACGGACGCGCTCAGCACGCGCCCGCCCCCGCCTAGGGCGGCACAGAAGCCGTCGGCGGCGCACGAAACGGCGTCGAGCGCCAACCCGGCGTGGGAGACGCTCCACGCGGGAAGCGCGTCGGTGGGATTGTCGCTCGCGCGAGCATCTTCTGAGCCGTCGACCGCCACGCACAAGCCGGAGGACGCACACGAGACGCCGGCTGGCGCGCCCGTCCCGCCGCTCGCCCCCGGGTCGATGCCGGTCGAGCTCCAGGTGGGTGTCGTGCCGGCAGGATCGGCGCTCGCCAGCGCGCTGCCGAATTCGTCGAGCGCCACGCAGATAGACCCCGTACCGCACGACACGTCCAGCAGCGCATGCGCGCCGTCGATGTCGCGCGCGCGCCAGGCGAGCGCGCCACCGGCGGGCTGTTGGGTTGCAAATGCGACGCCGGCGTCGTCGACCGCGACGCAGAGCTGCGCCGAGGCGCACGACACCGAGTCGAGCGCATGACCGGAGTCGATCGCGACGGGAGACCTCCACAGCGCTGCGCCCGATCCGGGGTTTTCGCCGACCAGCGCTCGTCCGAGCCGATCGACCGCGACGCAGAGCGCTTCGTTCGGACACGAGATCGATGAGAGCGCAGCGCCCCCGTCGACCGCTCGCTGCGTCCAGCTTCCGACAGCCGCCGGGGCGTCGCTCAGGAGCACGCGCCCGCCGTCGTCGACGGCTGCACACAACCGCACGGAGGCGCACGCAACCGAGGTGAGCGCGTGCGTAAAGTCGCTTTCCACCTGCTTCCACGACGACGCTCCAGCCGCGGGGGCAGTGCTCGCAAACAGACGCCCGGCGGCGTCCACGGCGACGCACAGGCTGCGCGACGGGCAGGCGATCGCGTTCAGCCGCTGACCGGAGTCGATCGTCGCGGGCGTCGACCAGGCGAGCGGCGCCGCGGCAAGCGCCTGGCTCGAGGACGACACCGCGACGAGGAGGGCGGCGGCGGCAATCAAGACCGCAAGACGAGGCGGGCGGGCACGAGCGAACGCTGAGGCGGTTTCATGCGCACGCGAAGCCCGCCGGTCACGATGGTGCGGCATACGGCATTCCGAAACACCACTGGGCGGCTTCGGTTGCGCCCAGCCTTCTACAGGAGCTTCTTGACGGCGTTCTCGACGTTTTCGGCGTCTATCAGCGTGACGGGGTACCTCTGGCCGTGGAAGAAGACGGTTTCGCCTTCTTCGAGGGTTCTCAGCGGCTTGCCGCTGAGCCCTATGCGGAAGGCGGGCGTGTCATGGAACCCGACCGCTCTTGCGAGTCTGTCGTCCGCCACCACTTGTTCAGTGCGCCGGCCGGTCAGCCGGTCACGATGCCATAGGGTGAGACTCAGCCCTGGGATCTGCTGCGCGATGCCATCGAGGTAGCTTTCCGTGACGTAGGGCGTGTACTCGCGTCCCTGCTCCTGGTAGAAGGTCTCCACAAAGCTCCAGAGCCTGCTCTGGACGCCGGCGGCAAGCGCGGCGGTCTGCTGCTTCACGAACACGCGCGGGTCGATGGTGTCGGTCTTGAACGAGCGGTATTCGATCTTCACGATGCCGCGGCGCACGAAGTCATCCACGATCGCCGGCAGTCTGCTCATCACCCAGATCTTGGTGGTGAGGCACTCGAGGTCGCCGAAGAACTGAAGGGTGACCGGTGCAGTGGGCTGGCCGAGCGTATCGCCCTGCTGGGGTATGCCGGCGAGCAGCTTGGAGACCTGACGGTCGATCCGCCGGCTCTGCTCGGCGTTACCGCCGGTTCGGCCCACCAGCACGAACGTGCCGAGGATCGCCGCACACGCAAGGACGCCCGCAAGTCCGGCGCGGCCCCACCTCGGCTTGCGTCGTGCTCGCGCCGTCCGCCCTGCGACGCTCGTCTTCTTGGGATCTGCCCATGCCCTGGGCATGGATCGTTTGACGCGTTTTGCCACTGTGGGTTTCGAGGTTCGTTCGCTTGAGATGGACTTGGTGGAGTGTGGCGCTCGTCGAACACCCTGTCAACGACTCAGAAACAGTCGCCCACATTTCTACGTATGAACTACTCGATCTGCTTGTGCTCGGGATTTGGCGGTGGTAGCGTCGCGCGATCGTCACCTGTGCAGCAGTCTGCTCAGCGGGCGATCGACAACCAACCAATACTGAGGAGCGGGTGGCTATGCCTGAGCGGGCGGTGGCGGGCTTATTGCGGTTGTGGCGAGGATTGCTCGTTGGGTTGCTGACGCTTTCAACAACGCTTGTGGTCATAGCTGCTTCTGCCGTGGCGTGCGAAGGCGGCGGGCCGCCGCCCAATCCGACCGAAGAAGAAAAGACGGGTACGTGCAATCCCGGCGCTGAAAAGCTGCGGATCATGTGCACCGGGGATCCTGTCAACGACTCGACCGGCAACGATACGCAGGAACAAACCGATGTCTCGATCGGAGGTCGTGGCCCGGGTTTGCGCGTGACGCGTTCGTATAACGCGTTGGTTGCGGCTAAAGCGTCGGAATCGGGAGTGTGGGGGTTTGGCTGGTCGGGTCCCTACAGCGCGCATCTGGTGGTGAGCGGGGAAAAAGCGACCGTGTTTCAGGACAACGGGAGCGCCGTGGTGTTCTACAAATCGGGTTCGTCGTATATTCAGGGTGGTTGGGACGAAGCGCGACTGGTCAAAGAAGGCACGGGCTATCTGTACACGCTGCCGGACCAGAGCAAGCTCGAATTCAACAGCGAAGGCCGTTTGACCAAGGAAACCGATCGGAACGGCAACTCGAACACGATGACTTACAACGGCAGCCACCAGTTGGAAACGGTTACCGACGGTGACAGTCGAACATTGAAATTCAAATACAACGGCGAAGGACTGGTCGAAAGCGTCACCGACCCGATGGAACATGTGGTCAAATACACGTATTCCTCCAAAAACCTGGCGTCGGTCACGATCGAAGGGAAAGTGCGATGGGAATTCGAATATGAATCGCCGCACCTGCTGACGAAAATGAAGGATGGTCGTGGCCATTCGACCACGAACAAATACGACGCCTCCCATCGCGTGATCGAACAGTCACGCGGTGGGCATGTGCGCAAATGGTCTTACAACGCCAACCCGAGCACGGAAACGACCATCACTGAACCAAACGGCGCAGAAACGGTCGAAAAATTCAACTCTGCCGGCGAGCCGACGAAGATCACACGTGCGAAGGGCACGACGATCGAAACGAGCACTGAATACGAATACAACAGTGAAACGTTCCTAGTCACGAAGATGCTCGACGGGAATAAACACGAAACAAAATACACGTACGACGCGTCGAACAACAAGATAACCGAAACCGATCCCAACGCCGATGAAAAGAAATGGGAATACGACAGCAAACACAATGTGATCAAAGAAACGTCGCCCGAAGGCGAGACGACGACGATCAAACGCACGACGAACGGCGAACCGGAAGTGATCGAACGACCGGTGGGCACGGAAACGCAGAAGACCGAATACAAATACAACGAACACGGCGATCTCACCGAAGTCAAAGACCCCCTTGGCCACATGACCAAATACACGTACGACGCAGCAGGGAACAAAGAAACGGAAGTCGATCCCGAAAGCGACGAACGCAAATGGAAATACAACAGCGACTCGCAGGTCACCGAAGAAACCAGCCCGCGCGGTTTAACAACGAAAATAGAACGTGACGAACAGGGTCGTGCGAAGAAGATCACCGATCCGTTGGCACACACCACCGAATACAAATACGACGGCGATGGAAACATCGAATCGGAAACCGACGGGAACCTGCACACCACCAAATACGAATACAACGAAGAAGACCTGCGCACCAAGGCCACCGAACCCAACGGTACGATCGTCGAAACGGGATACGACTCAGAAGGCCAGATGACGAGCCACAAGGACGGCAACCTGCACACCTGGGAATACAAGCGCAACAAGCTCGAGCAGGTCACCGAAGAAGTGAACCCGCTGCTCAAGACGACAAAGAAGACGTATGACAAAGCGGGCAACCTTGAAACGATGGAAGATCCCGAAAAACACACCACGACCTACAAATACGACCTGTCGAATCGCCTTGAATCGATCAAATACTCGACCGGCAAACCATCGGAAGTGACCTTCGCATACAACAAAGACAGCAAAGTCACGAAAATGAAAGACGAAACCGGCACGACCGAAAACACATGGGACAAACTGGATCGGCTGACCGCATACAAAAACGGTGCGAGCAAGGTCGTCAAATACGAATACAACCTGAACGATCAGGCGACAAAAATCACTTATCCCAACGAAAAATCAGTCACGCGGGCATACGACAAAGCAGGGCGCCTGGAAAGCGTCACCGACTGGAACAGCAAGGTAACCAGCTTCAAATACAACGCCGACTCCCAGCTCACCGCCACCGTCTTCCCGGCAGGCACCGAAAGCGAAGATACCTACGCTTACAACGAAGCGGACCAGATGACCGAAGTCAAGATGACCGGTCCGCTCGGCGCAACCCTTGGCAAGCTCGTGTACGAACGCGACAAAGACGGCCAGGTCAAGAAGACCACCACGACCAGCCTCCCCGGCCCAGAAGTCGACGAAAGCGTATACGACGAAAACAACAGGCTGATCGAAGCCAACAAACTGGCTTACGAATACGACAAAGCCAACAACCCCACAAAGATCAAGGGCAAAGCCACTTACACGTACAACGAAGCAGACCAGCTCAAAGAAGGACCCGAAGAAGCCAAATACACATACAACGAAGACGGCCAACGCACCGAAACCAAACCCAAAACCGGACCAGCCACCACATACGGCTACGACCAAGCCGGCAACCTCACCTCGATCAAACGCGAACACGAAGGCGAACCCGCCGAAATCAACGACACCTACACTTACGACGGCAACAACCTACGAGCCTCCCAGACCATCAACGGCGCCAAAACCAACCTGACATGGGACACCGCCGAACCACTCCCCCTCCTGCTCGAAGACGAAACCAACAATTACGTCTACGGACCCGGCGGCGAACCCATTGAGCAAATCCCTACTTCCGGCGGCGAAACGCTCTACATCCACCACGACCAACAAGACTCAACTCGTCTGCTCACCAACAACACAGGCGAAACCAAGGGCGCCTACACCTACAACCCCTACGGCACCACGCTAGAACACACCGGCACCGCCACCACGCCACTCCAGTATGACGGCCAATACACCAACACCGACAGCGGGCTCATCTACCTAAGGGCACGCACGTACGACGCCAATACAGCACAATTCCTCACGGACGACCCTATCCTAAGGGTCACGGGTGAGCCATACACCTACGCTGCCGACAATCCGCTTACCACTAGCGATCCTACTGGTACTTGTGCGAAAAAGAAACCACCTAAGATAGGACCCCCGACACTTAAGGAAATGCTGGAATGTCTCAAAATTAGGAACTCGTATTTCGCGGTTCAGGCAGCGATCGCTAGTAGCACCGAGACCATACTCACCTCTAAGCTGGAGATCGCGGCGTTGGAACAGGCCATCAACGCCAAGAGATTCACTAATCAAGACTTGGATCGATTGGCCTTCCTCAAGAAGCTTGTTAAGGAACGAGAAGATATGCTAAAGAATTCTTCCGCAACGATAAGACGCCTTACGGTCCAAGCGGAAAATATATTCGGATGCGACCTGAACCCAGTCACACCTCAGTAGATGAGCTTGGGTACTACCCCACAGCTAAGGCCTTCGATCGAGCAGACCATGCCGGTTGACGACCCGTCCACCGCTATTGGGTTGCTGCCCAGTTAACAGGAAGCGGTCCGTACCCTGTCGCGGTGGTCTTCTAAGCCTTCACAGCAGGCGAAATGTCGAGTACAGCCCCCGACGCGTTGAGCGCCTGCACAGCCACATAAGCCGGCACGCTGGACAGCCCAATCGCCGTCTCGAAGTTGCTGTGCGCCGCCGTGGCGAGCGGCGCCAGCTGACTTGGGCTCGGCCCGCCGATCACCTGCCAGCCGGCGACTTCGGTGGCGCCGTTCCAACTCGCGTAGACGGTCAGCCCTCCAGGGCTCCCGGGGCGCACGGCGATCGCCGGCGGTTCGGTGGGGTGGCCGCTCCAGGGGTACTTGAAGACGGTGTAGGACTGGAAGTAGACAGGCAGGTGAGCGTCGAACAGCGTCTTGCCTTCTGGGGAGAATTCGGCGAAGTAGGGCTGCTCGCCCCAGCCCGTGAACCAGTCGCCGTTTGGCAGCGGCTGGAAGTCTCCCTGGCTCTCGGAGACGAGCGGGGGGCTGTGGAGGAAGCTCTTCACGAGCGTCGCCCGCATGTGCTTCAGATCGAGGCTTATGACGACGGCGCGCGACTGCGGGTGCTCGCGGGGCGAGGCGCCGTTGTCGAAGATCGTGATCGTGCCGTCGGGCTGCCAGTTGGCGTCGTGCTGCCAGGCGGTGCGTGTGCCCGGCCCCATCTGGAAGCTCGAGTGCTTGCCGCCCAGCCGCCACAGCACCACTCCGCTGCGGCGCGCCACCTCATAGGTGGTCCACGTGTTGCGCGAGTCGATCAGCAGGCGCCCCGGCTCGTCAGAGTTGACGGCGTTGATGTGAAACCAGTCCCACGGGTGAACGAGCGAACCCGCGCGCTTGCCCACCGGCATGTAGGAGTCGCTCAGCGGGACGTGGTCGATGCTGTGCCACTCGAAGCGCACGAGCCCGGTCTTGGGGTCGATTTCCTGCATGACCGTGTCGGCGATCGCCCCGTCGGCAGGTCCGCCGTAGGCGCCCAGGTTGCAGCGGATCGCGTCGTAGATGGTGGTGACTATCGCGCCGTCGGGAAGGATGTGAAAGGCGTGGATGTCAGGTTTGTAGCCGTTGCCGGCGTGCACGACCGCCACGGTGCGATATGAGCTGTCGGCGATCACCAGCCCGGCGTCGCTGCGACCTGCGACGGGCATCGGGTCCTGCCACCAGGTGAGCACCGGCCTGCCCTGGTACTGCTGCACGCGCATATCTGCGGCGCGCTCGCCCTTGGGCAGCGGCTTGAACCAGATCAGATGGCCATGGGAGTCGAGGATCATCGGCCCGTACTGGCCGATCCCGGCGTAGGGAGCGAGCATGATGTCGCCCGGCGCCTGCTGGCCTGAGTCGACGGTGACCGTGACCTGTGCCGGGTAGAGGTCGGGGCGGCTGACGTAGCTCTGGTGCGCAGCCGAACCGGAGTTCGGCGGGATCGGCGGGGTCTCCAGCGAGCGGCTGACGGTGTCGGCGCGCGCAACCGTGAAGCTCCACGAGAAGGGCACCCTGCTCGATCCGCGACGAAGCGTGGCGTGCACGGTGACCAGCTCCCCTTCCTCAAACGGCTTGGCGGGCAGGAAGCTTGCCCCGTCGCCCTGCGAGTAGGCAGCCAGCCGTCCGGTGTGCCGCCCGCTGCGCGAGCCTGACACCACGACACCGCCGATCTGCGACCTCGGCACTCCCAGAAAGCTGATCTGCGTCACATGCGCGGCGTCTCGACTGCCCGGCGTCGGCGACACGGTCACCGCGCCACCGGCCAGCAGAGCCGAGCGGTTCAACGAGGACGGAACGCAGCTCGGTCCGACCGCCGCCGCCGCAAACCCCGGACCGCACAGCACCAGACCCGCCGAGAGCGCGGCGGCGAGCTTCGCCTGAATGCGAGGAACCCGAATCATGTCTAGCGCTTAACCCGGCTCAGCCGCGAATGGTGCGGGACGTGCCGAGGACGGCACCCGAGGAGTCGAGCGCCTGCACAGCGACATATGCAGGCGCGCTGGACACGGGGATCGCCGTCTCGAAACCGCTGCGGCCAGCCGAGGCCAGCGGTGCAAGCTGCTTCGTGGAGGAACCTCCGAGCACCTGCCAGCGGGCGACGTTGGTGGCGCCGTTCCAGCTCGCGTAGACGGTCAGCTTCGAGCCCGACGCGGACGCTGCGATGGCGGGAGCTTCGGCGGGAGTGGCGCTCCACTGGAAGCGATAGCTGCGATAGGACTCGGTCTTGGCGGGCATGTGAGCGTCGAAGATCATCGTGCCCGAGCTGGTGAACTCCGAGACATACGGTTCGGCGCCCCAGCCGATGAACCAGTCGCCGTTTTCCAGAAGCTGCATGTTGCCCTGGCTGCCCGAGTCCAAGCCCTTGGGATGCTCATACTCGCCCACGAGCGAATCCGTCTTGGCGTTGGGGTCGATCGACAGGACGATCCCACGCGATTGAGAGTGGACCATCGGCACGCCGCCGTTGTCGAAGACGCTTATCTCACCGTTGGGCAGTTCCTGGGCGTCGTGCTGATAGGCGGTGCTCGTTCCCGCGCCAAGCGTCACGCCGCTGTGCTGGCCACCGATCTGAAGCGTGATCTGACCGGTGCGCGGATTCAAGAAGTACAGCGAGGAGGTGTTGCGCGCGGAGATGAGCAGGCTGCCGTCTTTGCGCCACCCCACGGTGTTGATGTGGAAGTAGTCGAACGGCCATTCCATGGAGGCGGTTTTGCCTGAAGCGTTCGATTCGCCGATCGACGTGTGGTCGACCGCGTGCCATTCGCGCCTGACCAGATGCGTGCGCAGGTCGATTTCCTGAAAGGCGGTGTCGGTCACCGCCGAATCGACCGGTCCGCCAAACGCCTGCAGATCGCAGCGCACAGGGTTGAACACGGTCAACAGAGCCGTGTCGTTTTCAAACAGATGGAAGTCGTGCAGATCGGCCAGGTAGCCGTTGCCAGCGTGCAGGTGAAAGAGCGTGCGGTATGAGGAGTCGGCGACCACCTCTTCGCCCTCGCCGAAGCCCTGCGGAGGGATGTAGCCCTGCCACCACGTCAGCACCGGCTTGCCCTTCCAGCTCTGGACCTGCACGTTGGTGGCAACCAGTCCCGCGGGCAGGGGATGGAACCACACGAGGTTTCCGGAGTCGTCGAAGATCATCGGGCCGTCCTGGCCGGGACCGGTGTAGGGAGCCGTGAACACGTAGCCCGGCGCCGTCTGCGAGGAGGAGCCCTCGACAGCCACCGCCGGCACGGTCATCCCGGGCTGGCTGTGGAAGGTCCACACTTCTCCGGGCTTGGGCTGCGGTTTGGCGCCCGCCGGCGGACGGGCGAGCACGTCCTGCTGGGCGACGTTGAAGCGGAAGGAGAAGCGCACGCTGCGCTCGCCGATCTGCTGGCGACCGCGGACGGTCACCGTCTCGGCGGGCGCGAACGGCTTGGAGGGAACGAAGCTTCCGCCGTCCCCCTGCGAATAGGCCTTCAGATGGCCGCTGTGGTCGCCGGTCTGCGAGCCGTGCACGGTGATGTCCGACAGGGTGTGCGCAGGGGCGCCGAGCAGGCTGATCTGGGCGTGCGGGGAGGCGACGTAGGAGCCGGGCATCGGCGCCACCGTCAAGGTCGTGCCCGGAAGCAGCGCGGAGGCGTTGAGCTTCGCGGGCACGCAGCGCGCGATCGCCGGCGGTGCGCCATGCGAGCTTGAGCTTCGATGGGCGAGCACACGTTGTCCGCCGAAGCCGACGAGCGCCAGGATCGCGACGAGTCCGAACGTCGCTCTCCTCGTTCGCCTGCGCGGGACGGGCGTGCTGCGCACCGCACTCCGGTCCTTCATCAAGCCTCCGGGTCTCGTTGGTGCGAGTAGAAGATGTTAGTGGTGCCGGCTGACAGTTGGCGGCGAACGCGGTGCGCCGGGCCACTCAGCCGGGCCGCCGACGAGCCTCAAGAGCGACTGCGGCGCCCGTGGATCTGCCAACCCAGCCAAGCCATCGTCGCCAGCAGCAGGCCGAGCGGGATGACGAGGCTGATCACCTCGGCGGTGGTGATGCTCGCGAGCAGGTCAGGCATGGATCCTCCTTGCGGTGTCGATGAGCGCCGCCACCCGCTCGGGTGCAGCTGT
>JBQCGU010000028.1:0-14184 GCA_051955355.1 Solirubrobacteraceae bacterium
GGCCCGCGTGTGGCGTCTGGCGGCTGACCCGGCATCCCAGCTCACCCGGGGCTATGGAGATCCGCATGGGGAAGAGACGGGGCAGCCCCCGCCGCTGGGGGGGGGGTCGGAAGGGCCGCATGCGGCCCTTCCTGGGACGGCACATGTGCCGTCCCACCAACCGGCGCATGCGCCGGTTGGCACAGAGAATGGGGCGTTGAAGGGCGATGACCTCGACCTGGTGCGCAAGGCGCATTGGGCGATCGAGAAGGTGTCAGACGGCATGCGCCGCTTTGCCTTCAACACCGCCATAGCGGCGGTGATGGAGCTGCTGAACGAAGCGTCGAGGTTGCGTGACGCCGTGCGGATCGACACGTTGAGCTTCTCGCTCTGCACCGCCGCCTCGCTGCTGTTCCCCTTCGCTCCGCACACCTCATCCGACATCTACGAGATGCTCGCCGGGGAGCGCGTCTGGGAGCAGCCCTGGCCGCAAGCCGACCCCGAGATGCTCGAGCGCGACGTCTACGAGCTCGTGTGTCAGGTCAACGGCAAGCTGCGCGACCGTGTCCAGGTCGCCTCCGACGCCGACCCCGAGGAGCTCAAGCGGCTATGCCGCGCGGCGCCCAACGTCCAGGCGCACATCGGCGGGCGCGAGGTCGTCAAGGAGATCGTCGTGCCCGGCAAGCTCGTGAACGTCGTCGTTCGCTAGACCCGCGTCGAGACGCAGGCGTTCCACCCGTTCCACCTGCTTGTCGAGCTGGCGCGTGCGCGTGCCCTCCAGGTCGTCGAACGCCCTGCGCGAGCTTTCGATCGCTCGGTCGAGCTTTGCCATCTGCTCCTTGAACTTGCCCCACTCGTTGTTGAACCCGCCGAGCGCCTGGAGGATCGCGTTCGTCTGCTGTGTCAGCTTGAAGTTCTCAGCCGCCTGGCGGATCACCGCGAGGATCGCGAACAGGGTGAGCGGCGAGCACAGCACCACCTTGCTGCGCAGCGCCACCTCCACGAGCTGGTCGTCGTGCTCGTGGATGAACCCATACACCTGCTCGTTGGGGATGAACACGAGCATGTAGTCCAGGGTGCCGCCCTCCGGGTCGATGTAATCGCGGGTGGTCACCTCCTTGATCCGATTGCGGATGTCGCGCTTGAACTCGCGAATCGCCACCTCGCGCTCGCTGTCAGCCTCGGCGATCAGATAGCGCTGATAGCCCGCCATCGGCGTCTTGACGTCCATGTGCAGCAGCTGGTCGTTCACGTAGAACGTGAAGTCCGGGCGGGAGCTTCCGCCCGGCACCTGCTGCTGCTTGCGGTACTGGATGCCCTCTACGAACCCCGCCACACGCAGCACGTCCTCCGCCATGCGCTCGCCCCATTGCCCGCGCGTCTGCGATCCCGAGAGCACCTCGTTCAACCGGCTGGTGTCCGCGCGCAACAGCTCGGTCTGCTGCATGCTCTCGCGTGTGACCGTCTCGAGCTTGACGATGCTCTCCGCGCGCTTGGAATCCACCTCGCGCACCAGCTCGCGCAGTCGCGTCAGCTCCTGGCGCATCTCCGAAAGGCCCTTGTCGATCTCGCCCTGACGCGCCTTGAGCTGCTCCTCTCCGCGCGCGCTCTGCGCTTCGAGCTGAGCTTTGTTCTGGGCGGTGAGCTGCTCGATGCCCGCCCTCTGGATCTCGCCGTGGGCGTGCACGAGGCTCGACTGGAGCGCCGCCACGATCCGCTCTGTCTCGCCCTCCTCCAGGCGCGCCGGCGGCTGGTTTTCGCGTGCGGCGCGGCTCTGGCGCGCGAGCAGCACGCCGAGGAGCGCGGCGAGGATGGCGAGCAGGGCTGTCAGCGCGAGCAGCACAGTTGGATTGTCGGGCGCCGTCCGGACGGCAACTAGACTCGCCCTTCGATGGCACAGCTGAAGCCCGCCTATCTGATCCACGGCGACGACCACGGCGCCATCGCCGAGCGTCGCGCTCGCCTGCGTACGCTTGCCGAAGCCGGCGGCGACGCCTCGAGTGTCGAGATGCTCGAAGGCGAAGCCGCCACCCCTCAGGGCGTCGCGCTGGCGCTTGCCGCGATGACGTTCGCGCTCGGGCAGCGTGTGATCGTCGTCGACGGCGTCGAGCGCTTCAAGCAAGCCGACGTCGAGGAGCACCTTGTTCCCGCGCTGCGCTCGATGCCGCCCGACACCACCGTCGCCTTCTTCGCGCGCGAGGACGCTCGCAACAAGGCACCAGCGGCGCTCCACAAGGCGGTGAGCGCCGCCGGCGGGCAGGTAGCCGCCGAGCAGGCAATCAAGCCGTGGGAGCTCGGCGGATGGGTGCGCGAGCAGGCGCAGCGGCTCGGCGTCTCGCTCGACGCCCACGCCGCCAAGACGCTGATCGCACAGGTGGGAGAGCGCCAGCAGCGTTTGCTGCGCGAGCTGGAGAAGCTCGCGCTGCACGCCGACCCGAGCAACCGTCCCGTCGCGGTGAGCGCGGACGACATCGAGCAGCGCGCCGCCCGCTCCACCGCCTGGCGAACGTTCTCGTTCGCCGACGCCCTCGTCGCCAAAGACGCCGCTGGCGCGCTGCGCACCTACCTGCGTCTGCGCGGGCAGGGCGAGCGCCTGTCGGGCCTCGTCTACCTGATGGCTTCGCGCCTGCGCGACGCCGAGGCGGTATCCGAGCGGCTCGCCGCCGGAGAGACCCCAGCCGAGATCAAGCGCACGCTGCGCATGCCCTCGCGCGCCGCCGACCGCTTCATCGCCGACGTGGCGCGCTCAGAGCCCGAGCAACTGCGTGGCGCGCTCTGCCGGATCGCCGACCTGGAGCTCGACACGCGCGGGGGAGCCCCGCTCAGCGACTCGCGCACACCGCTCTCCTCGCTGGGAGACGACACGCTCGCGGTGCGAGCGGTGTTGGCGATCGCCTCTTAGCTGCCCGCGAGCGTGCGGGCGGCGCGTGACTTCTTGCGCGCGCCCGTGTTGCGGTGAAGCGCGCCGCGCTTAACCGCCTTGTCGATCGTGCTCACGAGCAGACGGTGCGCCGACTGGGCAGCCTCGTCGTCTTTGCCCTGCACGGCAGCTTCCAGGCGGCGGAAGTACGTCTTGATCGCCGACGTGTAGTTGCGGTTCTCCAAACGCTCGCGCTCGGAGCGGAGGATGCGCTTCTTCTGTGAATGGATGTTCGCCATAGGTGTCCAGCGGCACGCGAGGACCGGCAGCCCTCGCCGCGCAGCGCCGTACTATAGCGGCCCGTGTCTGCAAGCACCGAGTCGTCTGTGGAGGAGCTCGCGGCAGCCGAGCCTCCCGGGCGGGTTGCGCGCAACACGGCGTCGTTCTCTTTCCTCACCGGCATCTCCCGCGTCGCGGGTCTCGGACGCGAGATCGTCGCCGCCGGACTGTTCGGCACGAGCGCCGCCGCCTCGGCGTTCACCATCGCCTTCCTCGTCCCGAACCTGGTGGCGAACCTGTTCGCCAACGCCGCGCTCTCGGCGGCGTTCGTGCCCGTGTTCACCGACCTGATCCAGAAGGGTCGCCGCGACGAAGCCTCACGGCTGGCGGCGACGATGTTCTGGATCATGCTCATCGCCCTCGGGGCGATCACCGCGCTGTTCATCCTCGCCGCCGGCGTTGTCATGCCGCTGTTCACCGGCACCAAGTTCGACGCGAGCGCCGACGCGCTCACCGTCGGCCTCTCGCGCGTGCTGTTCCCGGTGGTGATGCTGCTCGGCATCAACGGCCTGCTGCTCGGAATCCTGCAGTCGTATGACCGTTTCACAGTCCAGGCAGCCTCGCCCGCCATCTGGAACATCGTCATCATCGGCGTGCTGCTCGCGCTCGGGCCGCAGTTCCACGGTCAGCACCGGATCTACGCCTACGCGATCGGCGTGCTCGTCGGCACCGCCGTGCAGTTTGCGATGGCGCTGATCGCCGTGCGGCGGCTGCGCTTTCGCCTGCCCTTCTCGATCGACTGGCATGACGCGCGGGTCAAGCACGTGTTCATCCTGATGCTCCCCGTCACCATCGGCCTGGGGATCGTCAACCTCGACCAGCTGATCAACTCGGCGTTCGGGACGCTCGTCTCAGACGAAGCCCCGCGCGCCATCGACGCCGCCTTCCGCATCTACATGCTCCCTCAGGGCATGTTCAGTGTCGCGGTCACCACCGTGCTCTTCCCGGCGCTCAGCCGGCTTGCCTCGCGACGCGACGCCACCTCCATGCGACGGGTTGTCGGTGTTGGGATGCGCCAGATCAACCTGCTCCTGATCCCCTCGGCGGCGTTCCTGCTGGTGCTCACCTCGCCGGTCGTGCGCCTGGTGTTCCAGCGTGGCCACTTCAACGGGCAATCCACGCACATCGTCTCGGTGGCGCTCTTCTGGTTCGCTCTCAGCCTGCCGTTCGGCGGGCTGAACCTGCTGCTCACCCGCACGTTCTTCGCCGTCCAGCGGCCGTGGATTCCGACGCGGCTCGCCGCCGTCAACATGGTGGTTGACATCGTCGTCAGCGTCGGGCTCTACAAGCCGCTCGGAGTCGCCGGCCTGGTGATCGGCACGCTGGCAGCCAACGTCGTGATGACCGTCCTTCAGCTGCGCCGGCTGCGCGAGGGCTTTGGTGGCCGGCTGGAAGGGACCCAGACGCTGATGATCACCGTTCGCATCTGCGTGGCGTCCGCCCTGCTCGCCGCCGTCTCCTACGCCGTGTGGTGGGTGCTCGACGCCCTGCTCGGCGCCTCGCTTCCCGCTCAGATCGTGAGCGTCGGCGGGGCTGCGCTCGCCGGTGGGTGGGTTTACCTGCGTGCGGTGCTCGCCATGCGCATCCCCGAGGCTCAGCAGGTTCAGCGGCTGGTCATGAGCCGCCTCGGACGCTAGCCCTGCAACGGGGGCTAAGCCAAAAGAAAGGGCCGGGCGATGCGCTTGGCACGCCCGGCCCCGAATCGGTCATAGATCGCCGCTGAACTACTACGTCCCAGGGCTTGTGTCATATGCCTGGGCACTTGACACTCCCAGCCGCCGAGACAGGCCGCCGGCGCAAGGCCGGCGCGTTGCCCGGCTGGACCCGAAGGCCCCGGCTGAGTGGGCGATCCGCCGAAACACATCTCAAGGCTAGCGCGCCCCCTCTACAGTTTGGTCCCCGATGGACCAAACCCACATCCGCAACTTCTCCATCATCGCGCACATCGACCACGGCAAGTCGACGCTCGCCGACCGCATCCTCGAGCTCACCCACGCGGTGGACGAGCGTTCGATGCGCGCGCAGGTGCTCGACTCGATGGACCTCGAGCGCGAGCGCGGCATCACCATCAAGGCGCAGGCGGTGCGCGTGTTCTTCGAGGCATCCGACGGCGACACCTACCAGCTTCACCTCATCGACACGCCCGGGCACGTCGACTTCACATATGAGGTGTCGCGCTCGCTCGCCGCATGCGAGGGCGCGCTGCTCGTCGTGGACGCCTCCCAGGGCGTGGAGGCGCAAACGGTCGCCAACACCTACCTCGCGGTCGAGTCCAGCCTGGAGCTGATCCCGTGCCTGAACAAGATCGACCTCCCGGGCGCCGAGCCCGAGCGCGTGGCTGGGGAAGTGGCTGAGCTGATAGGCGAGCCGTCGGAGTCGATATTGAAGATCAGCGGCAAGACGGGGGAAGGGGTGCGCGAGGTGCTCGACCAGCTCGTCCGGCGCGTGCCGCCGCCCGAGGGCGATCCCGACGCGCCGCCGCGAGCGCTCATCTTCGACTCCGAGTTCGACCAATACCGCGGCGTGATCGCCTACATCCGAGTTGTCGACGGCGTCTTTCGCAAGGGGGAGGCAATCAAGGCGATGGCTACCGGCACGCGCGCCGACATCGACGACATCGGTTTCTTCTCCCCCACGATGACCCCCGTGCAGCAGCTCTCTGCCGGCGAGGTGGGCTACCTGATCACCGGCATCAAGGACGTCACCCAGCTGCGCGTCGGCGACACGCTCACCACCGCGGTTGGCGCCGAGGCGGCGTCCGAGCCGCTGCCCGGCTACCGCGAGGTCAAGCCGATGGTGTTCTGCGGCCTGTTCCCGATCGACTCAGACCGCTATCCCGACCTGCGCGACGCCCTTGAGAAGCTCGCGCTCAACGACGCCGCGCTTGCATGGGAGCCCGAGACCTCCGACGCGCTCGGCTTCGGGTTTCGCTGCGGGTTCCTCGGCCTGCTGCACATGGACATCGTGCGCGAGCGCCTGGAGCGCGAGTACGACCTCGAGCTGCTCGCAACGATGCCCTCGGTGGAGTTCGGGGTCAGCCTCACCAACGGCGAGGAGCTGGAGGTGCACAACCCCTCCGACATGCCCGACCCGGGCACCATCGCCGAGATCCGCGAGCCCGCCATCCGCGCGCAGGTGATCTGTCCCCGCGAGTTCGTAGGGGCGGTGATGGAGCTCTGCCAGGAGCGCCGCGGCGTGCACATCGGCATGCACTACCTCTCCCCCGAGCGAGTTCAGTTGACATACGACCTGCCGCTCGCCGAAATCGTGCTCGACTTCTTCGACCAGCTGAAGTCACGCACCCGCGGCTACGCCTCTCTGGACTACGAGCTGGGCGGCGTCAAGCCGGCAAACCTCGTCAAGCTCGACGTGCTGCTCGCCGGCGACAAGGTGGATGCGCTCTCGATGGTGGTGCACCGCGACAAGGCGTATGAGATCGGTCGCGCGCTCGCCGAGCGGCTGCGCAAGCGCATTCCCCGCCAGCAGTACGACGTTCCGATTCAGGCTGCCATCGGCTCGCACGTGATTGCGCGCGAGACCGTCAAGGCGTACCGCAAGGACGTGATCGCCAAGTGCTACGGCGGCGATATCAGCCGCAAGAAGAAGCTCTTGACCAAGCAGAAGGAAGGCAAGAAGCGCATGAAGCAGGTCGGCCGTGTCGAGGTGCCCCAGGAGGCGTTCCTCGCGGTGCTCGAGCTGGGGGAGGAGCAGGGATGAGGATCCTGTTCGTCTGTCTCGGCAACATCTGCCGCTCGCCCAGCGCGGAGGCGGTCATGCGCACGCTCGTCGAGCGGGAGGGCTTGGACGGCTCAATCGAGCTCGACAGCGCCGGGACGAGCGACTGGCACTCGGGTGAGGCTCCGGATGCGCGCGCCACGCAAGCCGCCCGCCAACGTGGCATCCAGCTGAGCGGCGCCGCACGCCAGGTGCAGCGCGAGGACTTCGAGCGCTTCGACCTGATCCTCGCGATGGACGGCTCGAATCTCAGCGCGCTGCAATATCTCGCTCCCGACGAGCGCGCTCGCGAGAAGGTGAGGCTGCTGCGCGAGTTCGATCCGGCAAGCGCACAGGCGGACGATCTCGACGTGCCCGATCCCTACCACGGCGGGCCGGAAGGGTTCGACCGGGTGCTCGACATGCTCCATCGCGCCTGCGAAAACCTGCTCGCGCACGTTCGCGCCCAAGAGGGCTCACCCCGCGGCGTATGACGCTTCCCGCCGGTGCGCGCAACCCGCGCGGGGTGGGCGGCGGCGACATCAACGACGCCTGGCATGTCGAGCTGGCAGATGGCGGCGAGGCGTTCGTCAAGACGCGCTCAGGCGTCGCCCCCGAGGAGTATGCGCTCGAGGCTGCCGGCCTGCGCTGGCTGGCAGAGCCCGGTGCGCTGAACGTTCCAGAGGTGCTCGAGGTTTCTGAGGACTATCTGGCGCTCGAGTGGATCGAGCAGGGCCGTTTGAGCGCCGCCGGCGCTGAGCTGCTCGGCCGCGGCTTGGCAGCCGTGCACGCCGCCGGAGCGCCTGGCTTCGGCGACCCCGGATTTGCGCATGCGCTTGGTGTGCAGGCGCGAATCGGGTCGCTGCGCATGCCCAACCACCCGTGTGTCGACTGGCCGTCGTTCTACGCCGAGCGGCGCCTGCTCCCGCTTGCCCGGATCGCAAGCGAGCGAGGCGCGCTGTCGGCGAGCGGTGTGAGCGCCGTCGAGCGGGTTTGCGAGCGGCTCGCCGACCTTTGCGGCCCAGCGGAGCCGCCCGCGCGGCTGCACGGCGACCTTTGGAGCGGCAACGTGCTCGGCGACCGACACGGCATGCCGTGGCTGATCGACCCCTCCGCCTACGGCGGCCACCGGGAGGTCGACCTGGCGATGCTGCGCCTGTTCGGCGCTCCGTCGGAGGTCGTGTTCGACGCCTATGAGGAGCTGTCTCCGCTGGCGGACGGCTGGCAGGAGCGGGTGGGGCTGTGGCAACTGCTCCCGCTGCTCGTGCACGCGATCCTGTTCGGCGGCTCCTACTGCTCGGCGGCTGAGCGCCTGGCGTATCGCTACGCCGGTTGACGCCCTGCGCCATGTCATGCTCAGGGAATGTCCCGCCAGCTGACAACCGATCGTTCATCCAGCAGTGGGGTGTCATCGGGCGCCGAGGGGATGCGCACCGGCATGTCGCTTCAATCGCGCCGTCTGCGCAACGGGCTCATCAGCCTTGCCATCTTCTTCGGCCTGATCGTCGCCCTCCTGCTGGCGGTGCCCGGCTTGAGCTCGGTGGCAGACCGCATCAGCGACGCAAACCTCCCATGGCTTGCCGTGGGCATCGGCTTGGAGCTGCTCTCGTGTGCCGGGTACGTCGTGCTCTTCGACCTCGTGTTCGGCGTGGGGCGACGCTTCGGCGTGCGCCTCTCGATGGCGGAGCTGGCGGTCAACTCGATGGTGTCGGTGAGCGGTGCCGGCGGGATCGCGCTCGGCGCCTGGGTGTTGCACACCAAGGGCATGTCCGCCGAGCGGATCACGCGCCGCTCGGTGCTGCTGTTCGTGATCACGAGCGCCGTCAACGTCGGAGCGGTCGTGCTGATCGGCATTCCCATGTGGGTCGGCCTGCTGCCCGGCTCCACCAATCCGCTGCTCACGCTTCTGCCCGCCGCGCTCGCACTCGCCACGATCGTCGCGATGCTCGTGTTCGCACGCTGGGCGGATCGGCTGGCCGCTCGTCACGAGCCGGGCGGGCGCGTGCACACGGCGATGATCTCCGTCGGCGAGGGCGTCTATGACGGGTTGCGTCTGATCCGCACCTGCGACTGGAGGCTTTCCGGAGCGGTGGGATATTGGCTGTTCGACACGCTCGTGTTGTACGTGTGCCTGCTCGCCTACGGCGTCACGCCTGAGTTCTGGGCGGTCGCGATGGCGTATCTCGTGGGCCTGTTCGCCAACTCGATCCCGCTGCCGGGGGGCATCCTCGCGGTCGAAGGGGGCCTGATCGGGATGCTCGTGCTGTTCGGTGTGCGACCCGCCTCGGTGGTGCTCGCCGCGGTTGTCACATATCGAGCGATCTCGCTGTGGCTGCCGGCGGCGATCGGGTCGGTCGCGTTTTGGACGCTGCGCCACGACATCGGCGAGCCGCTGCCGGCGCCGGTTCGCGAGGCGAGCAGCGAGGTGTAGACCGGTCGCACGCCAAGCCCCCGCCCGCCATCGGCGCTACATCGGTCCTTCCGATAGATGGCCGCTCGCAGCGAGCGCCGCCCGCGCCCGCTGGCAGGGGCGCCCAGGCAGCCTCTCGAGCGCCTGGCGCAGGTTCGGGCCGATCGCGCCGGTCAACCCAGGGCAGTACACGGGCGGGGGAAGCGTGGCGCTCGCCTTCTGGGCGGGGGCATTCATCGGTTGCAGGCGCGCAACCGCCTGCAGCGCGCGGGCGGGGGTGTTCGAGAACACGTCGATCGCCAGCCTCTCGGAGTACAGCTCGATCGAGCGGCCACGGTCGTAGATCGTCGCTGGCACCCCGCGCAGCAACACGTTGCGCTGTGGACCGAGCGGAGCGTTCGAGTGCAGGCGGTAGATCACGGTGGTCACCTGCAGCGGCAGCCCGCAGCTGCCCCCGCCGCCCAGCCTGCGTTTGCCCGCGCAGTCTCCGTAATAGATGCTCTCCCCGAACCTGCTGTCGTAGCTCTGGCGGCCATCCACCGCCGTGAGGGGCTGGCCGGCGAAGCGCATGCCGGTCCAGTAGAGGCGGAAGTAGGGGAACGTCTGGGCTTCGGCGAGCCTGCCCGCGCCGAGCGCGGGGGGATGAGTCGTGTGGCACGCGCTCACGCCCAGAGTTGCCGCCGCCAGCACACCCAGGAACACGAGTCGGCGGGCGGACCGCAGCGCGAACCTAGGAGCGGGGCGGAGCGCAAGCCGGCGGGCATGGCGGGGTGTGCTCATCGGCGCCGATTATGCGCGAAGTGCTACTTCGGGGCGCCTGAGATGTTCAAGAGGCAGACCCCGAGCGTCGCTGAGATCGCAAACGCATGAGGGTTTCGGGGTCCGGTCGGGTAGCGGGCCGGACCCCGATAGATATTTCAGCATTGTCTGCACGCCTCGCTCCGGCGGCTCGCAGATCCGGGTTGCTCGCCATACTTGCGCTCAGTGGAGAGCGACGTGCTCGTCGACGGCGACGTATTGGCGCAGAGCAACTTGCTGCTCGAGGACGAGCTCCTCGTAGGCGGGTTGCGCTCGCCCGTGCACGCACGGGAGCGCACACGCGCGACGAGCATCCCGGTTGCGCTGCTGCTGGCAGCCGGGATCTGCGTGGTGTGGCTGATCGTCGCCCCCAACTCCCCGGACCTGGCGGCTCAGGCGTACCGCACGAGACTGTTCGAAGAAGTCGGCTTTGCGGTGTGGGACGACAACTGGTATGCGGGCCATCACCTGCCCGGCTACAGCCTTGTGTACCCATGGGCGGCACTGCTCCTGGGCATGCGGCTCGTGGGAGCGCTCGCGCTGCTCGTCTCGACGTGGGCGTTCGAGCGGATCGCGCTCGACGTGTACGGCGCGCGCACGCGCTGGGCTGCCGCGTGCTTTGTGCTGGCTGCCGCCGGCGATCTGTGGATCGGTCGGCTGACGTTCGCGCTGGGAGTGGCGTTCGCGCTGCTCGCCGTGCTCGCGCTCGTTCGTCGGCGGACGCTGGTGGCGGCGGTGCTCGCCGCCTTGTGCGCTGCGAGCAGCCCCGTGGCGGGCCTGCTGCTCGCGTTCGCCGGTGTGACACACGTGCTGTACACGCGCACCCGGCATCCCGGCTTGGCGCTCGTCGCTTCGCCGCTTGCGGTGGTGCTGCCGTTGCAGCTGCTCTTCCCCGAGGGCGGCTGGCAGCCGTATACCGCCGGATCGGTGTTCGCGACGCTTGCGGTGACGTTCGCATTCGTGTTCGCCCTGCCGCCAGAGGAGCGCATGCTGCGCTTCGGCGGGCTGCTGTATGTGCCGGCGTGCCTGACGTCGCTCGTGCACGCGCCGATGGGCAGCAACGTGCAGCGCTACGCGGTGCTGCTCGCCGGTCCGCTGCTGCTCTGCGGGTTGGCACGCAGCCGAGCGAGTGTGTCGCCTCGGCGGCTTGCGTTCGCGGGTGTCGCTCTGTGCGGGATCCTCACGTGGACGCTTTGGGGACCTGTGCGCCAAACCACCCAGGTTCTCGACGACCCCTCCACGCACGCCTCCTACTACCAGCCGTTGCGCGACTTCCTGGCGAGGCACGTAAACGCGCCGGTGCGGATCGAGGTGCCGTTCACCAAGTCCCACTGGGACGCCGCCCTGATCGCACCATACGTGTCGCTCGCCCGCGGGTGGGAGCGTCAGCTCGACAAGCGCTACAACGAAGCCATCGAAGCCGACCCGCTGGCGCCGGCGGTGTACCGCCGTTGGCTGCAGCGCAACGCCATCTCCTATGTGGCGCTGTCGGACGCGAGCTTGGACGGGTCGAGCGTGGGGGAGGCGGCGCTCATCCGCAAGGGTGTGCCCTACCTGGAAGAAGTGATGCGCACCGCGCACTGGCGAGTGTTCGCCGTTCTGGGCGCCACCGCGCTTGCCTCACCGCCGGCTACGCTCACGCAGCTCGGGCACGACTCGTTTGCGCTTCGCTTCGCAAGCGCCGGAACCACGCTCGTGCGCGTGCGCTACACGCCCTACTGGACGCTCGTGACGGGCCGCGGATGCGTGCGTCAGGGCGCCGAAGGCTGGACCGCGGTCAGCGCCGCGCGCGCCGGTGTGGTGCGCGTTGCCGCGCGCTTCTCGCTCGAGCGTGCGCTCGGGCTGGGCGGCGGCTGCTAGGGGGGTCCGGGGCGAGCGCTTCGAGCGTGCTGTAGCCGGTCAGGTAGAGGTTGTGACCGTCGGTGATCGCCGGGTCGAACGCTCCGTTGGGGCTCGCGAACACCGCCTTGCCGGTTGAGATGTCCAAGCCGACGGTGCGATGGTCGCCGAGATCGGCGAGATACACGGTGCGCCCGACGATCGTCGCCGACCCGGAGATGCGCCCGCCGATGTGGTGCTGCCAGTGGATGCGCCCCGAGCGGGCGTCGATCGCGTAGAACGTGCCGTCGTAGGAGCCGACGTACACGGCGGGTCCCACGTTGGGCGCGTCGGCAACCGCCGGCGAGGCGTACACGTAGGCGCCGGTTTGCACCGCCCAATCGAGTTTGCCGCTGCCCTCGTCATACGCGTACACGCGCCCGTCGGTGTTGCCGAGGAACACGCGCCCGTACACCACGGCGGCGGTTGAGTAGAACGTGCCGCTGCCGAGCAGCGCTCCGCCCGATTCGCTCAACCACAGGCGGTGGCCGTCGCGCTCCCGAACAGCCTGGACGTTGCCGGCGTAGTCGCCGAAGTACAGGATGCCGTTGGACAGGCTCGGGGACGCCTTGACGGCGCCGGCGGCGCGGTAGGTCCACAGCGTTTTCCCTGTGCGCGCGCTGAGCGCGTACACGGTGCCGTCTTCGGTGCCGAAGAACAGCTTGCCGTGATCGAGCAGGGGGGAGGACTCGCAGCGAGAGGGTAGGTTGCGCGACCAGAACACGTGGCCGTGAGAGGTGGCGAGCGCCACCACCCGCCCACCGTTCATGCCAGGCTGGCGGGAGAGGATCGTGACGTACACGCGGTCGCCGCTCACCGCCGGAGACGACGCCGAGAGCGCCCCGAGGCGTTTGCTCCAGATCTCCCTGCCGGTGTACTTGTCGAGAACGTGCAGCGTGGCGTCGTCGCCGAGCTGGAAGATGCGATCCCCGTACATCACCGGCGGAAACTCGAGCAACCCGCCCTCGGTGTGGATCCACAGCCGCTTGAACGGCGGTCGCAGCTGGTAGGAGGCGGGGAAGAAGCGCGTGTGGTTCTTCGTGTATCCGTACAGCGGCCACGCGAAGCGGCTCGGCCCCTTCTTGGGCAGCTGGGGCGGGGGTTGCGGGATGAAGCGGGCGTGCGGGTGGTAGACGCTGCCGGTGCGGTGCTTCTCGTACAGGTAGGCGCCGCCCGCCACCGCAGCGAGGACGACGACGACCGCAGCCAGGAGCGTCAGGCGGGCGCGACGCGTTCTGGGAAACAGGCGGGAGAGACGTTTCATGCTGGGGAGGCTTCGGTCAGGCGGCGAGCTTGCGCTCGGATGAGGAGCGCTGCTGCGCGGACTGTGAGGCAGCTTGAGTCTGTGCCGCACCTCGGCTGCTGGCCGATCTGCCGCTGGCTGGATGTACGGAGCGCACCATTGTGCTCGATCGGCGCAGCGTGTGCGCAAGCAGGCGCAGCGCGCCGACCCCGATCAGCCAGAACGATAGGACGGCGAGCGGCAGCAGCGTCATGCCTACCACCAGCGCCAGCACGTCGTGGCTGCCGGCTACCGACCAATCCCAGAGCAGATAGTCCACGGCTGTGAGGGGCAGCAGCAAGGCCAAGGCGCGGGGACGCACGGTGCACACCCTAGAGCGTGGGCGGGACGGTACCATTGCTGGACGCCCGCGGGCGAAGTGTTGTGGTTGCACAGAAGCCTTCCAAGCTTCTAGGGCGGGTTCGATTCCCGTCGCCCGCT
The DNA here is from genome assembly GCA_051955355.1 of Solirubrobacteraceae bacterium. Lineage (GTDB taxonomy): Bacteria > Actinomycetota > Thermoleophilia > Solirubrobacterales > Solirubrobacteraceae > Palsa-744. Next base: position 13,702 of record JBQCGU010000028.1, read on the forward strand.
CTTTCGGGCGTTGCGCTCGCCGAGGCGCTTCGCCTCGGGTTTGCGCCCCGCTTGGGATAGGCTCTAGAGAGCACCACGGGGAGTGGCGCAGTCTGGTAGCGCACCCGGCTGGGGGCCGGGCGGTCGCAGGTTCAAATCCTGTCTCCCCGACTTCCAGAACGTCCTGCACCGCGCGTCGTTTGCGCGGTTGCCGACGCTTTCCGGGCGGCGGCTGGGGTCCAAGTTGGGGTCCAATCTCAGGACGGTCGCGGCTGTCCTGTTTGCGTCTCGGGCGAGATCGCTCGATCTCGCTGGGACCGGGTTGCCGCAAAATTTGCTGGCCGGTTCGGGCTTCTCGCGGTCATAGAGATGCTTCTATGAAGTCAAGGGCTCTTCGACGAGCTGCTTGAAGAGGTGTCGTGATAGGTGTCGCTTGAGTGAGCGCATCGCCTCGCGTTTGGTCTTGCCTTCGCTGATGCGGCGGTCGAGGTAGGCGCGTGTCTC
>JBQCGU010000029.1:0-33908 GCA_051955355.1 Solirubrobacteraceae bacterium
CGACGACCCGACACTGGGCCAGATCCAGTTCCCCGAGCTCGTCGAGGTGTTCCGCGAGCAGGCGGCCGGGTTGCTGGCCGGCGGCGTTGACCTGATCATCATCGAGACCGCCCAGGACATCCTCGAGGTCAAGGCGGCGGTGTTCGGCGCGCGCGAGGCGTTCAAGGCGAGTGGGCGCACGCTGCCGATCCACACGTCGGTGTCGCTGCTGCCCAACGGCGGCAAGATGCTGCTGGGGACCGACATCTCGGCGGTGCTGTGCACGCTCGAGGCGCTGAAGGTGGATGTGATCGGCCTGAACTGCTCCACCGGGCCGGAGGACATGCGCGACGCGGTGCGCTTCCTCGGCGAGTTCTGCCCGGTGCCCGTCGCCTGCATCCCGAACGCCGGGCTTCCGCTGCAGGGGCCGAGCGGCGAGACCATCTTCCCCGAGGAGCCCGGACCGCTCGCGGAGACGCTCGGAGAGTTTGTCGAGCGCTATGGCGTAGGTGTCGTCGGCGGCTGCTGCGGCACCACCCCGGAGCACATCCGCGCGATCGCGCAGCGCGTCGGCGGACGCCCGGTGGGCGAGCGCCCTGCCCCCCGCCCCCCCCACGTCTCCTCGATGATCGCCGCCACCCCGCTCGTGCAGGAGCCGCGCCCGAGCATGGTGGGCGAGCGCGTCAACAGCCAGGGCTCGCGCAAGGCCAAGGAGCTGCTGCTCGCCGACGACTACGACGGACTCGTGCAAGTCGCCGAGGACCAGGTGACGGGCGGGGCACACGTGCTCGACGTGTGCGTGGCGCTCACCGAGCGAAGCGATGAGGACGAGCAGATGCGCAAGCTGGTGAAGCGCATCTCGCTCACCCAGGAGCCGCCGATCCAAGTGGATTCGACCGAGCCTGAGGTGATCGAACGCGCGCTCGAGCAGATCCCGGGGCGGGCGATCGTCAACTCGGTCAACCTCGAGGCCGGCCGCGCCAAGCTCGACCGCGTCGTGCCGCTCGCGCTCGCGCACGGTGCGGCGTTGATCGCGCTGACGATCGACGAGGTCGGCATGGCGAAGACCGCCGACCGCAAGGTTGAGGTGGCAAAGCGCATCACCGATATCTGCTGCGACGAGCACGGCTTGGACCCGCAGGTGCTGATCTTCGACTGCCTGACGTTCACGCTCACCACCGGCGACGAGGAGTGGCGGCCCTCGGCGGTTGAGACGATCGAAGGCATCAGGCGCATCAAGGCGGAGATCCCTGGCGTGAAGACCTCGCTGGGCGTCTCGAACGTCTCGTTCGGAGTCTCGCCTGCCGCACGCGCGGTGCTCAACTCGGTGTTCCTGCACCACTGCGTGCAGGCTGGCCTCGACCTGGCGATGGTGAACCCGAACCACATCACGCCCTACGGCGAGATCGACGACCTCGAGCGCGGGCTCTCGGACGACCTCGTGTTCAACCGGCGCGAGGACGCACTGGAGCGCTTCATCGCCCACTTCGAGTCCAAGGGCGAGCAGGAGACCGTGGCTGCCGCCGACCCGACCGAGGGCATGGAGCCCGAGGAGGCGCTTCACTTCCACATCCTGCGCCGGCGCAAGGACGGGGTCGAGGACTGGATCGACCGCAGCGTGGAGAAGATCGGTGCCGTGGAGACACTCAACGAGGTGCTGCTGCCGGCGATGAAGGAGGTGGGCGACAAGTTCGGCGCGGGCGAGCTGATCCTGCCGTTCGTGCTCCAGTCGGCGGAAGTGATGAAGCGGGCAGTAGCTCAGCTCGAGCGCTATCTGGACAAGCTCGAGGGATACACGAAGGGCACGGTGGTGCTCGCGACGGTGTTCGGCGACGTGCACGACATCGGCAAGTCGCTCGTCAACACGATCCTCACCAACAACGGCTACACGGTGATCGACCTCGGCAAGCAGGTGCCGATCCAGACGATCCTCGACGCCGCCCAGGAGCACGAGGCGACGGCGATCGGCTTGAGCGCTCTGCTCGTGTCGACGAGCAAGCAGATGCCGGCGTGCATCGCCGAGCTGCACTCCAAGGGCCTGCCCTACCCGGTGCTGATCGGCGGGGCGGCGATCAATCGCGCGTTCAGCTACCGAGCGCTCTACCCGGGCGGCAACGAGTCCGAGGATGTGTACGAGCCGGGCGTGTTCTACTGCAAGGACGCGTTCGAGGGGCTGTCGGTGATGGATCAGCTGATCGACGCCGACGCCCGCGAGGCGCTCGTGGAGAAGCTGCGCTCCAGCGCACAGGAGTACCGCGCGGGCGCCAAGGAGGAGGAGGCGCTGGACTTCCACGACGACTCCGTGCGCTCGCAAACGCGCACGGACGTTCCGGTGCCGACTCCGCCCTATTGGGGCGTGCGCGAGATCCCGGTGGACCTCGACGAGGTGTACAGCCACCTCGACACGCACGTGCTGTTCAAGCTGCACTGGGGCGGGCGCGGCGTCAAGGGCGAGGCGTGGCGCACGCTCGTCACCGATGACTTCAAGCCGCGCCTGGAGCGCATGTGGTGTGAGCAGGACTACCTGCACCCGCGCGCGCTGCTGGGGTTCTTCCCCTGCTACGCGCTCGGCAACCAGATCGTCGTGCTCGACCCGCGCGTGGTGGATTCCGAGCACAACGGCGGCGCGCCGCTGGACCCTGCCGACCCGGCAAGCGAGCTGACCCGCTTCGTGTGCCCGCGCCAGCCCAAGGGCGATCGCCTGTGTCTCGCAGACTTCTTCCGTCCCGCGCAAGACGGCAAGCCGCCGGAGCAGCTCGACGTGGTGGCGGTGCAGGCGGTGACCGTCGGTTCGGAGGTGACCGAGCTGATGGCCAAGCTGGAGGCGGACGGCGAGTTCGCCGAGCAGCTGTTCGTGCACGGCCTCGGCGTGCAGACAGCCGAGGGCTTGGCTGAGTGGCTGCACTACACCGCGCGCGAGATGCTTGGAATCGACTCCGCCCAGGGCAGACGCTACTCGTGGGGCTATCCCGCGGTGCCCGAGCAGAGCGAGCACCTGAAGCTGGACGGGCTGCTGAACCTCTCACGGATCGGCATGCGCATCACCGACGGGTATGCGCCCGAGCCCGAGCAGTCGACGCTCGCGCTCGTCGCCCACCATCCGCAGGCGATCTACTTCGGCACCCGCCAGGGCCGTCTGCTCCCGGACGGCTCGCCCGACGACCTCATCAAGGGCTCGCCACGCGACCCTTCGCTGCCCACGTTCGGGGAAGCGGCGGAAGACTGACGGGCGAGGCGTGCATGGTGCGCAGGCGCACCTCCTTCCACGACAAGCCCTCCTTGACCAACGCGGGCATGCCGATCAGCAGCGCGGTTGACATCTCGACCGCCTGCAGCAGGACGCCATAGGCGAGCGCGGCGGGCGTGCCGACGTGGTAGGCGCCGCCGAGCACGGCGAGGCAGGCCGCCTGGAACACGCCGACGTTGGCGGGTGTGGCGGGGACGATCGCGGTGACGTTCACGGCGAACAGCACCGCAGCCGCGGCGCCGATGCCGGCTTGGCTTGAAAGACCAAGAGCCATCAGGAGGACCCAGCACGACACGCACTGGAGCGCCCACGCCGCAAGCTGCATCGCAGTCGCCGCGGCGGCTTGGCGCGGCTTGCTGAAGATCAGCAGGCCGGAGCGCACACGCAGCAGGCCGTCGCGCACGCTGCCGACCAGCGCCCCAAGGCGAGCAGATCGCGAGCCACCGGCGTCGGGCATGAGCGCCGGCGCCACGAGCAGGGCGAGCAGCGCCGCAACCGGGGCGAGACCCACAGCGAGCACCACCTTGCCCTCACCGCCCGTCAGATCGGCTGTCGCGAACATGACAGCGCCGAGGATGGTCAAGGCGAGCAGGTTGAGCAGCGTCTGGGACACCATCGTGCCGAGCACGATGGGCAGCGTCTCCCGCGCGCGGCCGAGCCGGCGGGCGACGATCAGCGCACGCGAAGGCTCTCCCAGACGGGCGGGAAGCGTCGCTGACATCAGCACGCCGATGAACGTTCCCTGCAAGGCGTCGCGCCGGCGGGCTTTTCGCCAGGTGGGAGCGGCTGCGAGGATCGCATGCCAAGAGAAGGCGCGCGCGAGCATCGATGCGCACATCAGCCCCACACCGACCGCCACCAGGCCGGGGCTCGAGGCGACCAGGCTCTCGAGCACGCGCGTGACACCGATGCGCTGCAACGCGAGAAACGCCAGACCGGCGCCAAGCAGCGAGGCGAGGAGCAGCGTCAAACGCCCGAGCAGCGCAAACGCCCGGCTCCCACGACGAGCGGGCGCCGGCTGCATGCCGGGCAGCCGACGAGCCGGGGCGCGTGGTTGCAGGTCGGCGGGTGCCAGCCCATAGCGAACAGCCGCTCGTCGCAGTCGCATCGGAGCCCGACCGACCGACACCGCCTGCTCGTAGCAGTCGAGCACTTCGGCGGCGACATGCGGCCACGCAAAGCGCTCTGCGCGCTCGCGGGCGCGTCGCGCCATCGCGGCACGGCGAACGGGGTCGAGCGCAAGCCCGCGCAACGCCTCGGCGAGCGCGAGCGGGTGCTCGGGCGGGACGAGCATGCCGTCGACTCCATCGCGCACGACATCGCGATAGCCGGCGATGTTTGAGGCGATCACGGGCGTGCCGGCGGCGAAACCCTCGGTGAGCACCATGCCGAAGCTCTCGCCGCTCAGCGACGGGGCACAGAGCACCTGCGCCCGAGCGAGCTCGTGCGCCTTGCGCTCGTCAGAGACCTTGCCAAGCGCCCGCACCCCGCGATCGTCGAGCAGCATCGTCCTGATCTCCTCGGCGCCGGCGCCGACGAGCGTGAGCGTGGCGGGCACCTGCTCGCGTAGCGCCTCGAACGCACGCAGCAGAACCGGAAGGCCCTTGCGGGCGACGGCTTGGCCGATGAACAGGATGCGCAACGGAGCCTCGCCGGCGTCCGCGCCGCCGTCACCCTCGCCGCGCACGAGCGCGTCGTCGGGAAGCTGGTGCTCGGCGACCGCCGGTATGTGCACGCCGTTGGGGACGATCCGGTAGCGCCCGCCGTAGAAGCGCCGTGCGGTCCACGCGGCTGCGTCGGATACCGCAATCCGAACGTGCAGCCGGTTCATGCGCCGCCTGCCCCCCAGCGGGATGGCGGCGATGCCGTTCGTGATGACGTTCTCCGAGTAGGTGTGGAAGGTGCCCACGAGCGGCAGCTCTCCGAGCGAGCACAGCGCATCCCAGCCGACCACGGGAGCTACGGGCTCGTGGATGTGGACGACGTCATAGCCGCCTTGGCGCAGCTCCTTGCGCAGCGTGAACACGGCGTGTGGGCTGGGGGCGAGGTTCGACACGGCGCCGTTCATGGGAACGCCGATCGTGCGGCCAAGCGAGATCAGGTTCTCCGGCTGCTCGAGCGGCTGGGGACGCGCACCCCGGTGCAGCCTGCAGGAGAGCGCGTCGTCGGGGTCGAACGGCGCGAGGATGCGCACGTCGTGGCCGGTGCGCCCAAGCTCGCGCGAGAGCGCCTGGATGTGGCGTGTGACGCCGCCTGGATACGTCCACGAGTAGGGCGAAACGAGGGCGATCCGCACTCCCAAACTGTAACCTGACTCGCAGATGAGCGAGCGACATTTCGTGAAGTACACGTTCCTGAAGCTCGACCGCGAGTGGCGGCGGCTCGACGGCGAGACGCGCGAGCTGCACAAGCGCGAATTCGCGGCTGCGTGCGAGGACTTCGCGGACGGTCACATGCTGCAGTCGCTCTCGCTCGTGGGCACCCGCGGAGACGCCGAGCTGCTGCTGATATCGGAGGCGGAGAACCTCGAGCGCATCCACGAGTTCCATGTCGTGCTCGCGCAGAGCGGGTTGATGAAGTGGGCGCACACCCCGTATTCGTTCCTGGGGATGCGCAAGAGCTCGGAATACTCCGAAGACGAGCGCATCCGACCGCGAGGGTTCCGCGGCAAGTATGTGTTCGTGTATCCGTTCGTGAAGTCGCGCGAGTGGTACGGCTTGCCCGCACAGGAGCGCTGGCGGATCATGCAGGAGCACATCCAGGTGGGCCGCGAATATCCGGGCGTGGACAACCACACCACCTACTCGTTCGGCCTCGACGACCAGGAGTTCGTCGTGGCGTTCGACACCGACGACGTGGGCATGTTCCTCGACCTCGTGCAGCGACTGCGCACAACCGAGGCGTCGCGCTTCACTGTGCGCGACACCCCGAGCTTCACGTGCATCGCATGCTCGCTGGAGCGCGCGCTGAACGCGCTCGACGGAGAGCCGGTGTCGCTCGAGGCGTCCGTGTCGCGGGCAGACTGAGCCGCGCACGATGGCAACGCGAGCAAGCGCAGCGTCTGGGCGGCGGGCGATTGCAACGCTGCGCGACGCCGATCGGGTGCTCGCAGCCCTGATCGATGCAGTCGGCGAGCTGCCCGACGCGCGCGCCGGCAGGCCCGCCCGAGACGACCACTACGGAGCGCTGCTGCGCTCGATCATCAACCAGCAGCTGTCGGTGACAGCCGGACGGGCGATCTACGGCAGGCTGCTCGAGCGCTACGGCGGGGTGCCCCCGCAGCCCGATCAGCTGCTCGCCGACGACCCGGTCGAGCTGCAGAAGGCGGTGGGGTTGTCGCGCGCCAAGGTGGCGTACATGCGCTCGCTCGCCGAGCACGTGATCTCAGGCGAGCTCGAGCTGGAGCGCATGGACGACCTATCCGACGAGCAGGTGATTGCCGAGCTGGTGGCGATCAAGGGCGTCGGCGAGTGGACGGCGCACATGTTCTTGATGTTCCATCTCGAACGCCCCGACGTGCTGGCTGTGGGCGACTTGGGCGTGCGCCGGGCTATCGAGCGCGCCTATGGCTTGGAAGGACTGCCGGACCGCGAGACAGTCGAGCGACTGGGGGAGCGCTGGCGCCCGCATCGCACGCTCGCGTGCCGCTACCTCTGGCGTTCACTGGCAAACGAGCCATAACCACAGGTGATCGATTTCCCTCCGCTGGCATCGCCAATAGCCTGAATCTAGGCGCCACCGTCGCTTTCTTGCGTAAAACTACGCATGCCAGACGGGAATGCCCCACAAGCGCCCGAGGGGCGAAACGCCGGAGCTTGAGCGGGTCGGTCCTACGGATGTCGGCAACCCGGGGGGCGGGGAGACTCGGTGCAGAGGTCGGCACAGGGACGACCCGGACCCAGACACTGGAAGGAGCGTTGGAAGATGCGCAAGTTCTTTGAGCTCGGAGGGCTCCTTGCCGCTCTCGTGCTGATCGGCTTTGGAGTGGCGGCAATCGTGGTGAGCGCAGATGGGCGCAGCGAAGTCCAGACGGCGCTCAAGCAGCAGAAAGTGGTGGGCACGCCCGACATGACCCCGGCGGCGATCTCCGCCGAGGCGAGCAAGGCCGGGCTGAACCCGGCGGGGCTCGAACTGCCGACGTGCACGGCGGCGAACAAGGCGGTTAACACGGGCGCTACGGCGAGGTGCTTTGCCACGTACATGAGAATTCACGCGCTTGAGGCAACCAGCGGCAAGACCTATTCCGAAATGCCTCGCTACGCCACCGCCAGCGGCGTGGGCACGAACGAAGCGGCGGCGGCGCTCAAGGACTCAAAGGGCGCACCGGCTGAAAACCCGGCTCGCAACGTGTGGGTGACCGAGACGGCGCTGTCGACGGCTTTGAACGCCTCGTACATGGGCGAACAGCTGTCCCTGTTCGGGATCATGGTTGGCGTCGCGCTGCTCCTGGCAGGCATCGGCTTCGCCGTGCTGACATTCGCGGGCGCGCTGCGCAACCCGGAGACGGCACTGGGGTTTGTCCATCGCTTCGGGCTCAGGCACCACGGCGGAGCGCCGGCTGCGTCGCACTAGCCGACGCGCTTCGAAACACCGACGCGTCCAGATCCAGAGACAGGACGCCGAGACAACGGACCGTCTTTCGGGGCGGTCCGTTTGCTTGGCGTCAGACCGCGGACACCTGCTCTTCGTCGGCTACCCGGAACGAGGACCCGCAGCCGCAGGCGGCGACCACGTTGGGGTTCTCGACCTTGAAGCCGGCGCCCTGCAGGCTTTCCTGGTAGTCGATGATCGACCCATTGACGTATTGCAGCGAGGCGGAGTCCACGAGCAGCTTGAGCCCGTGGCTCTCGAACACGACGTCGCTGTCACGCTGCTCGTCGAACGCGAGCTGATACTGGAAGCCCGAGCAACCGCCGCCGCGCACGCCGACACGCAGCCCGGCAAGGCTCACGTCGGCTTGCTGGGCGGAGAGGAACTCGTGCACCTTCTCGGCACCCTTGTCTGTGATGGTGATCATCGCTTTCGAAAGTATAGCGAGGGGATTTTCTTCTAACCTGGGGCGAGCAGATGCCGACAGCCGAGCAGATCAAGCAGCGCATCGAGGCAGCCATCCCGGGTGCGCAGGCGGACGTGGAGGACTACACGGGCACGGGCGATCACTTCCGCGCGACGGTGAGCGCCCCGCAGTTCGAGGGGTGCACCCGGATCGAGCAGCACCGACTCGTGTACGGGATCTTCGGGGAGGAGATCGGGGGTCCGATCCATGCGCTGTCGCTGAAGACGCACACCATCCCCATCTCAGGAGCAAGCAATGTCAAGTGAGCCGACGAACCCCATTCGCGAGGCGATCGCCGAGGCGATCGACCAGAACGAGGTGATCCTCTTCATGAAGGGCACGCCCGAAGCGCCCGCCTGCGGGTTCTCGGCGCGCACGGTGGCGGCGTTGCAATCGCTGCAAGCTCCCTTCGCCGCGGTGGATGTGCTGCCCGATCCACGCATCCGCCAGGAGCTGTCGGGACTCTCGAACTGGCCCACCATCCCGCAGCTGTTCGTGCGCGGCGAGCTGATCGGCGGGTGCGACATCGTCACCGAGATGTACGAGACCGGCGAGCTGGCCGAGACGCTCGGCGTCGAGTCCCCCGAAGAGCAGGCGCCCCAGTCGCTGCAGTCCGAGCCGCAGTCCTCCGGGCTTCAGGTCGAGAACCGGTTGCAATAGCACCCGGCATCCGCGGCGTTTGCGGATCGCCCACCCAAACCATCGCGTGCACCCGCGCCTCGGCGTGCGGTAGGGTCTGCGCGCTCGCATGTCCGACATAGCGGTGGTCACCGACAGCACCAACTACCTTCCGCGCGAGCTGGCGCAGCGCGAAGGCATCCATCAGGTCAGCCTGTATGTCGGCTGGAGCGACGAGCGCGAGCGCGAGAACGATCTCGACGGCTTCGACGGCTTCTACGAGCGCCTGCGGGTCGACCCGGAGCTGCCAACCACCTCACAGCCGTCGATCGGCGACTTTCTGGAGGTTTGGGAGCCGCTGATCGAGGGGGGCAAGAGCATCGTGTCGGTGCATCTCGCAGGAGGCATCTCGGGCACGTGCGAAGCGGCGCGCCAAGCACAGGGGATGCTCGCCGAGCGCGGCTTTGGCGAGCGGGTGCGCGTGATCGACGGGGAGACCGGGTGCGGCGGCTTGGGTCTGCTCGCGCTCGCAGGCGCGGCGTGCGCGCGGGCGGGCGGCGACCAGGACGCGGTGAGCGAGCGAATCGCCCAGGCGCGCAAGGCGCTGAAGGCGTGGTTTTGCGTGGACACGCTGGAGTATCTGCGCAGGGGCGGTCGCATCGGCAAGGCGCAGGCGTGGGTTGGCACGACGCTGAAGATCAAGCCGATCCTCACGCTCGAGTACGAGATAACGCCGGTGGAGCGCGTGCGCACGAGCAAGCGGGCGTTCGAGCGCATGGTGCGTTACGCCGAGGAACTGCACGACGAGGGAATCGACGGTTGGGTGGTGCAGCACATCCAAGCTCCCGAGCAGGCGCAGCGCCTAATGGATCGCTGCCACGAGATCTTCGGCTCAGAGCCGGCGTTCACCTCGGAAGTGGGTCCTGTGATCGGCACCTACACAGGTCCGGGTTTGCTTGGCGTCGGCGGCATCCCCCGCTCGCTGCTCGACCACTCCTGAGACGGCCCGAGAGGCAAGCAGCGCAAGGACGCAGGGAGCGAAGCGTACTGAGTACGTGAGCGACCGAGGACGCCGCGCTGCGCCGCCTATCGGTCGTCTCAGCGGCGTTTTTTTCGGCGGCGCATCCCCAACAGCAGGAGCGAGCCGGCGACGGCGGCACCGACCGCGACCTCACGGCGATGGCGCTCGAGCTGCGAGCGCCAGTCTGTGATGCGCGCGACTTCGGTGTGAAGCCGGTCGAGCGAGAGCGCAAGCTCCGCGCGGTTTGACTCGATCGAGCTGCGTATCTCAGCTGCTGAGCGGCTAGGCATTGCTCTCCTCCCCGCCCGAGGAGGCGGCAACGGTGTCGCGGATCTTGCGCGCCTGCTCGATCGCCATGTCGGGCGTGGGGGGCGCCGACGAGCGCAGGGCGCGGGCGGCGAGGACGCCGGCGATCGCGCCGAGCACGACGAGGATGATGGCCATGGCGAAGAAGCCGTAGAAGTAGGTGAACTGGTTGCCGATGGGCAGCTCGAAGTAGAGCAACCAGGCACACCCGACGAGGAAGAACAGCAGCGCGGTCACGAGGAACACCCCGGCGGCGGCGCCGACGGCGGCGCCGCGCGCCATACGCGCAGACTTCTCGGCGATCTCAGCCTTGGCAAGCTCGATCTCCTCGCGGATCAGCAGCGTGGCGCGCTCTGACACCTCGCTGATCGCAGCAGCCACCCCCTGTGGGGGTGTGCCGTCGGAGGACCCGCCGGGGGGGACGCCGGGAGGAACGCTCACTCGGGCGGCTCCTCGTCGAACACGCGCCTCCAGATGAGCGTGGCGGTGCGCTGGGTGAGGATGCTTGCAATCGCCCCCACTCCCGCGAGCAGGCCGGACCACATCAGGCGCTTGACCAGGTCGTTGTCCATCCGCGCAGTGTAATGGGAGCGCAGACGGCTGCCAGCAGAGCATGAGCTCTTGCAGGCACGGCGACCTAGACTTATGCCATGGCGGAGGTGCAGGTGCAAAACGACTTCCCGCTCTTCCCGCTCGGGATCGTGGCGCTGCCGAGCGAGTCGGTGCCGCTGCACGTGTTCGAGGCGCGCTACCGCACGATGATCGAGAGCTGCCTGAGCAGCGAGGCGGAATTCGGGATCGTGTGGCTGTCGGAGAAGGAGCTCAAGCCGGTGGGGTGCGCGTGCGAGATCGAGCGCGTGCTCGAGCGCCACGAAGACGGCCGCCTGACGATCCTCGCCAGAGGCACGCGTGCGTTCAAGCTGATCTCACGCCAGGACGACCTCCCCTACCCGGCGGGCGTGGTGGAGTTCCTGAAGGAGCGCGAAGAGGAGCAGGACGACGAGGCGGCGCAGGCTGCGCACGACCTGTATGCAGAGCTCGTCGAGCAGGCAACCGACCGCGAGATCGACGGCGAGGATCTCGCGGCGATGGATTCCTACGACATGGCAGCCACGGTTGACTTCGGCACCGACACCAAGCAGGAGCTGCTCGAGCTGCGCTCGGAGAACGCGAGGATGCGCCTGCTGACGCTGCTGTTCCGCGCGGCGATCAAGCAGCTCGAGATGGTGGAGCAGGCGCAGGAGCGCGCCCACTCCAACGGCAAGGTGCACTTCAGCTGAGAAGAGAGGGTTCCAACGCGGGCGTCAAGCCGCAAGCGCCGACGCCAGATCCCGGGCTCGGATGCGGCTCGGAATGGTGACCTGAATCTCCCCGTCGCGATCGAGCAGCCACTTCGCGTTGACGAGTGTCACGCCGATGACCGCCCCCGTGTCGTCATATCGAACATTGTGGCCCTCGGGCGTGCCATATGAGTCGGTCGGCAACCGCGGCTCGCCGACGCTGAGATAGAGGACGTCGGCGTGTGCGTCGTATTCGACGTGGTCAAACGAGAGCGTGCCTATCTTGATTGTCATCTCTTCATGCCCTGGGGTCGTTGTCTTGCCCAAAGACGGCCACGAAGCAGTCAGCCTCTCCTGCAAACTCTACAACCGCCCTGATCCAGCGAAAGCAGAAGCCTCTTGAACTGGTGCGCAGCCAATAGCGCTCACGGCCCGGGCGCGGATCGGCTCTTGATAGTCGGGGGCACTGATTGCTTCCAGCAACATTCCCAAGCACTCTCGCATCTCGGCGTGTCGCTGGATGTAGCGCCATCTCGATCGGGTGAGCTCGACCGTGCCACCCTGAGGCGAGATAGCGCGGGCTATCACAGGACTGTCGTCCATCACGACAGCCTTGCACCCACCCCCGTCGGTTCTCGCGCTACGCCCCCGACTGCGGCAGATGGCAGGCGTCGCGAGCGAGTGTGAGCACGAGCAGCGCCATTTCGCGCATCACGTGCGGCTGGTGGGGTGAGTTGTCGCTGAAGCGCACGCTGCCGTCGACGTCGCGCACGTAGTAGGAGAGAACCGAGCCGGGGGCCGCGGGCAGCGACTCGTGCTTGACGGCGTAGCCATGGAGGTTTTCTTGGATGGTGCGCGCCTTGATGAGCTGCGCGTCGCCGATGCGCCGCGGCGGGCCGCCGTTGCAATGAGCGATCCCTTCTTCGCTGAGGAGCAGCGTCAGGCGCGCCCCGGGCGTGGACCCCGTGCGCTGCACGACGAACAGGTCGGGGGAGACGATGCCGCCGCACCCTGCCGACACCGGCACGACCGCGAGCAGCGCCCCTGCGAGCAGCGCCGGCAGGACGGCAGGGCGGGATGAGCCGCGGAGGGCAGCGCGGCAACAGGACAGGTGCCTTCTCACGCCGCCACCGCCACGCCACCACGGCGGGGATCGCCCGCTCCGACGAGCCGCCCGTCGAGACGCTGCACGGCTTGTACGCCGCCGAAGAAGAGATTGAGCGCGTGGAAGCCGACGATCTCGCGCTCGGGGTCGAGCACACCCGCCAGGTCTACCCCGGGCTCGTGGTAGACGATGCCGTCCTCGAAGTGGGCGCGCGGGGCGCGCACGGCGTCGCCCGCTTCCAGCGAATGGTCGACGACGCCGACGATGGTTTGGAGCAGCGCAGAGCGGATGCGGTTGGAGCCGGCGCTGCCGAGCACCAGCTCGACCTCGCCGTCGCGGAGCACGAGCGAGGGGGCCATCATGCTCGGCATGCGCCGCCCGGGTGGATGGCGGTGAAAGCCGAGCGGCGATAGATCCTCCTCGCCCATCACGTTGTTCAGGTGGATGCCCGTCCCCGGCACCACGACACCCGACCCCTCGCCGTTGGTGCAGGTGACGCTGCACGCCTGCCCACGCGAGTCGAGCACCGAGATGTGCGTGGTGGCGCCGAGCCGCGAGGAGATGAAGCGCTCCAAGAAGCCCTCCTCCCCCAGCCCCTCCAAGAACTCCGGCGTGCGCTCGGCTTGGGCGGCTTCCATCGCGCCGATCACGGCGGCGAGGGTCGGCGGCGAGGGCTGACGATCGAGCAATGCCAGCGAGTAGGCGAGCAGCGTGCCGCCCGCCGAGGGGGGCGGGTTGGTGAGCACGGTGCGATCGCGGTAGGGCACGCTCAACGGCTCGCGCTCGATCGCCCGATAGCGCTCGAGCGCCTCTGGCGTGATCGATCCGCCTCGCTCCGCAACCCACGAGCAGACGGCGGCGGCGATGTCGCCGCGGTAGAACGGCTCAGGCCCGTCGGCGCCAAGCCGTTCGAGCGCGATGGCGAGCTCCGGGTTGACCATCCTCCGTCCCGCGCGCAGCAGCGCGCCGGAGGGCGCCCACAGCGAGGAGCACTCGGGCGTGGAGCAGAGCAGCTCGCCAAGGATCTCGACGACGTATGCCTGCTCGGCGTTGAGCACCACGCCCGCGCGCGCCAGCGCGGCGGCGGGCGCGACGAGATCGGCGAGCGCGATGCTGCCCCAGCGCTCGGCGGCGGCGCACACGCCCGCGGGCGTCCCATACACCCCACAGGAGGCGGGTCCGATGTAGAACACCTGCATGGCGTCCCCAAAGGAGACGTCAACCGCTTCCAGCTCGGCGGCGCTGCCGTCGGACGCACGCGGGGGCGCCTCGACGAAGAAGTCGAGCAGCACCGGCTCCTCTCCCTCGCACGCCACCAGCATGTAGCCGCCCGCCCCCAAGCCGGTGAGCAGCGGCTCGGCGACGAACGAGGTGAGCATCGCCGCGATGGCGGCGTCAACCGCGTTGCCCCCTTCGCGCAGCACGCGCGCTCCAGCCTCGGCGGTGAGCGGGTGGCCGGCAGCCACGACGCCCTGCTCAGATGCGCTCATGCACTGAGCGAATAGCACACCCGCCGCCGGCGGGCACGCCTCAGAAGTTGGGGATGAACTCGGGCACGTCCATGTCGCTGACCGCCAGCGAGCCCCGCGAGCGGCGCGCTTCGCGCGGAGAGGCGCTCGTGCGGGTGACGCGCGGCTCGCCCGCCGGCTCGCGCAAACCGCCGGAGCGCTCGGGGCGTCCGCCCCGCTCGCCATAACCGGTGGCGACCACGGTGACCCACACCTGGTCTTCGAGCTTCTCGTCCACCATCGCGCCGAAGATGATGTTGGCGTCGGGGTGGGCGGCCTCGGAAACCGCCTTGGCGGCCTCGTTGACCTCCCACAGGCTCAGGTCGCGCCCACCGGTGATGGAGAGCAGGATCGAGCGTGCGCCGTCCATCGAGGTTTCGAGCAGCGGCGAGGCGACGGCTTGCATGGCGGCCTCGGGCGCACGGTTCTCGCCGAAGCCCATGCCGATTCCGAGCAAGGCGTTGCCGGCGTCGGACATGATCGTGCGCACGTCGGCGAAGTCGAGGTTGATGATGCCCGGGAGCGTCACCAGGTCGGAGATGCCCTGCACGCCCTGGCGCAGCACGTCGTCGGCGACGCGGAACGCCTCGACCATCGAAGTCTGCTTGTCGAGCACCGAGAGCAGCCGCTCGTTGGGGACGACGATCAGCGTGTCGACCTCCTCGGCGAGCGCCCGCACGCCGGCGTCGGCGGACTCGGCGCGGCGCGAGCCCTCGAAGCCGAACGGCTTGGTGACGATGGCGACCGTGAGCGCGCCGACTTCGCGGGCGATGCGCGCCACGACGGGCGCGGCGCCCGTGCCGGTGCCCCCGCCGGAGCCGGCGGTGATGAAGATCATGTCGGAGCCCTTCAGGAGCGCCTTGATGCGGTCGTAGTCGTCCATCGCCGCCTGGCGACCGACGTTGGAGTCCGAGCCGGAGCCCAGTCCGCGCGTGAGCTCGGCGCCGATGTGAAGCGTTATGTCGGCGGTTGACTGCTGAAGCGACTGGGCGTCGGTGTTGATGGCGAGGAACTCGACGCCTGCAACCTCCGCCTCCACCATGCGGTTGACGGCGTTCGTGCCGGCGCCGCCGACGCCGACGACGCGGATGACGGGGTGGGTGACGGGCATCGCCTGACCGAACGGCCGCTCGGGCTCGGGTTCGCGGAGGGGAGGCTGCGGGCGCTCCCGCACGCGCATCTGCCCGGCGGGTGTGGCGGGGCGGTCCATGAAGTCATCGGGGATGTCCGAGGAGAAGGCGTGACGCAGCCGCTCCTGCGGGCTCGGCACGCTTGACTCGGGCGCCTCTTCGCGCAGGTCGGGCCGCAGCGAAGGGTGCGGCACGCCCGTGTCGCGCGGATGAGCAAGCTCCGGCTGCTGGCGCTCGGCTGGCGGGTGCGAAGACGGCGATGGCGCCGCTGCGTGCGACGCCTCGGGTGCGCTTGAATCGAGCTCGCCCCCCGATTCGGGCTCGCCGTGAGGGTCGCCCTTCTCGAGGTCTTCGGTCTTGCGGAAGAGCGCCGCGAGCGGCCCTTCGCGCATGCTTGCCCGCTTAGGGTTTGCCATGAGCCAATACCTCCTGCGCCAGTTGGCGATAGGACTGGGCGGCGACTCCGTCGGGCTCGTACTTGAGCACCGACATCCCCTTCACGGGAGCCTCGGCGAAGCGCACCGTCTTGCGGATACGGGAGGCGAACACGCGATCTCCGAAGTTCTCCTCGAGGATCTCGATTGCCTCCTTTGCGTGGATCGTCCGCGAGTCCACCAACGTGGGCAGGATGCCCTCGATGTCGACGTCTGGATTTAGGTTCTCCCTGATCATCGCGAGGGTGTTCTGAAGCTGGATGAGACCACGCATCGACAGATACTCACACTGCACGGGCACAATAACCGTGTCGGCGGCGGTAAGTGCGTTGATGGTGAGCAGGCCGAGGCTCGGCGGGGTGTCGATGCACACGAAGTCGTAGTCCTCGCGGATCGGCTCGAGCGCCTTCTGGAGCGAGCGCTCGCGACCGATCATCGTGGACATCGCGATCTCGGCGCCGGCGAGGTCGATCGAGGCGCAGGCGACGTCGATCTCGCGTTTGCGGATCACCTCACGGACGGTGGAGCGCTGGATGAGCACGTCGTACATCGAGCACTCGAGCGTGTCGGGGTCGATGCCCTGGGACATCGTCAGGTTGCCCTGCGGGTCCATGTCGACGCACAGCACCCGGTGGCCCTCCTCTGCGAAGGCGGCGGCAAGGTTGAGCGTGGTGGTTGTCTTGGCCACCCCGCCCTTTTGATTGGCGAACGCGATGACCTTGGCGCGTGCTGACATCAGCGGGCTCCGATGATCGGGAAGATGGAAGGCGTCGCGGTGGGTATTCGCAGGCGGAGAGGCGATTCCTGCATACGATCAACGCGTGCCGAGCAGACGTTCATCTCACCGCGCGAGCCCTGCCGAGAAGCCGCGCCCTCTCACCGAGCGGCTGGAGGGCAGTCGCGTGGTGGTGTGCGTGGGAGCGGGTGGAGTGGGCAAGACGACGATCTCCGCGTCGCTGGGGCTCGCGCTTGCGCAGAGCGGCGGACGGGTGCTGGTGGTGAGCATCGACCCGGCGCGACGGCTGGCGAGCGCGCTGGGCTTGCGGGAGCTGCCCGGCGAGCCCCATCGGGTGCCACCGCAGGCGTTGGCTGCCGAAGGCGTGGAGCTTGAGGGCGAGCTGTGGGCGATGATGCTCGACCCGAAGGGCACGTTCGACGAGCTGGTGGGCAAGCTTGCGCCGGACGAGCGCGCACGCGAAGAGGTGCTGGGGAACCGCATCTACCGCGAGCTGTCGACTGCAACCGCCGGCTCGCAGGAGTTCACGGCGGTGGCGAAGCTCTTTGATTTGGAGCGTGAGGGCGGATTCGACGCGATCGTGCTCGACACGCCGCCGTCGCGCAACGCGCTGGACTTCCTCGACGCCCCGGATCGACTCAGGCGCTTTCTGGAGGGACGTGCCCTGCGCACGCTGCTGCGTCCGAGCGGCTTGGCGGGAGGGTTGCTGGGTCGCGGAAGCGGGATGGTGCTGTCGATGCTCGCGCGTGCCACCGGGGTCAACCTGATCGGCGACCTGAGCACGTTCTTCGGTTCGTTGGGCGGGATATTGGAGGGGTTCAACGAGCGCGCGCGGGGCGTGGAAAGCCTGCTGCGCGACGAGGGTACGAGCTTCGTGATCGTCACCTCACCCGAGGCGGAGCCGGTGCGGGAGGCGGCGTTCTTCCACGCCCGCCTGCACGAGACGGGTATGCCGTTCCAGGCGCTGGTTGTCAACCGCGTGCACGAGAGCACCCTGAACGGGTTCACCTCCGAGCGGGCGCGCGAGCTGCTCGCCGAACGCCTTGAGCGCGGGCTGGCGGGTCGGATCGCGGACAACCTCGCCGAGCTGGAGGTGCTCGCCCGGCGCGACCGCGAGAGCGTTCAGCTGCTCGCACGCGCAATCGGCGAACGCCACCCCGTGCTGGTGCCCGAGCTAGAAGGAGAGGTTCAGGACCTCGCTGGGCTCGCCCGAGTGGCTAGCCACCTCGTCGGGTAGCGCGTCCGCGTCGCCAACTGCGTGCTCGCGCGGTTCGCCTCCCGCGAGCAGGATCTCATCCGCCAAGCCGACCAGATCCTCGGGAAGATGTCCGCAGATGACGTCGCGCAGCAATGCGCGCAGATTGTTTGAGAGCGAGCGCACCAGCTCCAATCCGCCGGCGTGCTCGACGGCGACGCCCGCCACGACGGCGCGCTCGAGCGCGATCGCGGCGAGCGTGCGCTCGGTGAGCGCCAGGCGATGCTCTGGAGTGGCGCACAGGGCGGCGAGCCGAACCGCGAGCAGGTTGCTCGAAGAGCCCTCCGGCTCTGTGTCGCGTGGGCTGCCGAGCAGGGCGCGCAGCGCAAGCAGATGGTCGCTCAGCGCCTCGTACTCGCTCGCGCGCTCGCACCCGAGCTCGAAGCGGTGAAGCGCCCAGGCGAGCGGTCCGTCCTGGGGGGCGCGGCGCGAGACGAGGTTGCAGAAGGCGCGCAGCTCGTCCTCCTGGTCGGCGGTGACGAGCAGCATCCCGTGTGGATGACCCTCGCCGCCGAGGGGCAGCGCGCTCCAGGGGTTGTCGGCGACACGGCGCCAGGCGAGCGGTCCGAGCGAGATGCGCCCGTCTCCATACAGGCGCAGGGCGCGCAGGAGATCGGCGATGACCGCCCTGCCCGCGTCCACGCCTGGGGGGCGGGATTCGGAGTTTTCGGCGGTGTAAACCACGAGCAGATGATCGTCGGAGACGCCGAGCGCCTGCTCGGGCGCTCCCTCGAGCGCCCCCGGCTGGGCGACCAGCAGGCCGCGTGTCAGCAGCAGCTCCTCGGAGGAGATGGCGAGGCCGTGGAGGGTGGCGAGGATGGTGACATCGGAAGGCTTGGCGAGCGTTGAGCCGTCGAGTCGCGCGAGCGACCGCTGCAGCCGCTCGTCACGCACCTGGAACTCGGTTTGCTCGTCGAACACGTCCTGCAGGAAGGCGAGCGCCGCCCTGTCGGCGCGACCGTAGGCGCCGCGCTGGCGCGGGTCCGCTCCCCGAGCGGCCAGATAGCGGTCGAGGCCCTCGAACGCGTCGAGCTGCGCGACCGCGAGTTTGTGCATCGGAAGCGCGCGCAGGAGCGGGAAGCGCTCTGCGATGTAGGCGCAGGTGAGCGGGCGATAGCAGTACAGCGGCGAGGAGCCCCGGCGCCCGGAGCGCGAGTCGAGCTCGAACGGCACCTCCTCACCGGAGGCGACGTGGGCTTGCAGGCGGATGGCGGCCTCCTCGGCGAGCTGCGTGAGAACGGCGTGGAGCTGGCGGGAGTGCACGGCGCTGACTTCGCCGTGCAGGGCGGCGGTCCTGCCTGGGCATGCGCCCGACGAGCCGGACGCTCGTCCACCGGCGCCCTGAGGTCTTCCTCGCGTGCTCAGGCAGCGGCTACGGCGATTCCGCCCGCAAGCGCCGCCTTGGCGGCCTGCTCGCAATCCTCGGCGCCCAACCAGCGCTCGCCATAGGCGCGCATGTCGTCGATCAGCGGCACCAGGGCGAGCCCCTTCTCGGTGAGCGCGTACTCGACGCGCGGAGGCACCTCCGAGAAGGTGTGACGCTCGACGATCCCCTCGTCCTCGAGCGCACGCAAGCGCAGCGAGAGAGTGCGCGGAGAGATGCCGACGAGCGACCGTTCGAGCTCGCAGAAGCGCGAGCGTCCCTCGGCCAGATCGCGCACCAGCAGAAGCGTCCACTTGCCGCACACCACCTCCGCGGTGCGACACACCGGACAGCTCGAATCAATGGCCATTTCGACCTTTACTTTACCAACTGAAGTGGTTAAGCCGTGAAGAAGGGGTAGGCAGTCCGATGCGTGAGTGCGGGCTCACGCCAGCCGATATCGGCGAGGAGAGATGCCGGAGCAACCGGCGCCTATCCCACAGGGGTGGGCGCCGGACCCGGCCGAGGCGCGGGCGTGCCGCCGGGCGCCTGCGGCGCAGGCTGCTGCGCCTGGCGCCTGGCCTCGGCTTGGGCGACGTCGTCCATCGAGGTGCCGCGCTTGCCGTCGGCTTGGAGCAGCAGCTTGAAGTCGTGCGGGCTGGAGGCGACGCGCATCGCTTCGTCAACTGTGACGCGACCCGCCTTGACGTGATGGAAGAGCGCCTGGTCGAACGTCTGCATGCCGTAGAAGCCGCCGCTTGAGATCGCCTCGTTCAGCTTCCCGGTTTGCTCGGGGTCGGCGATCATGTCGCGCACCCGGCCGGTCATGCGCAGGATCTCGCACACTGCCACGCGACCGCCCTCGGCGCCGGGAACCAGCCGCTGGGAGATGACGCCCTTGATGGTGCCGGCGAGCATCGCGCGCGCCTGGTTGTGCTGGTGGGGCGGGAAGAAGTCGAGCAGGCGGTTGATCGACTCCGAGGCATCCACCGTGTGGACGGTGGAGAGCACGAGGTGCCCGGTCTCAGCAGCGGACAGCGCGGTGCGGACGGTCTCCTCGTCGCGCATCTCCCCCACGAGGATCACGTCGGGGTCCTGGCGCAGCACGCGGCGCAGGGCGCGCTCGAAGGACTTCGTGTCCATCCCGACTTCGCGCTGGTTGATGACCGAATTCTTGTCTTTGTGCACGAACTCGATGGGGTCCTCGATGGTGACGATGTGCTTGTTCATCGCCGTGTTCATGTGGTCGATCATCGCGGCGAGCGTGGTGGACTTGCCCGAGCCGGTGGTGCCGGTGAGCAGGATGATGCCGCGCTCCTCCTCGGCGAGTTCGCGGATGGCGGGCGGCAGCGAGAGCTCCTCAATCGTGGAGATCTTGGACGGGATGGCACGGCAGACGAGCGAGGCAAGCCCGCGCTGGCGGAAGGCGTTGACGCGAAAGCGCGCGACGCCTTCGATTTCAAACGAGAAGTCCACCTCGTGCTCGGAGGCGAATTCGGCGAGCTTGGCTTCGTCGCTCAGCAGCGTGCGCACCACCGCCTCGGTGTCGTCCGCCGACAGCGGCTCGGCCCCGTCCTCAGGGCCGAGCTTGCCGTGGATGCGAAACAGCGGCGGAGCGCCCGCCTTCAGGTGCAGGTCGGACCCCTCCCGGGCGACGAGATCGCGCAGCGCTGCGTGGACGTCGAACACGAGCACTTCATCGGCGCGTGCGCACATCTACTTGAACGGCAGCCACGCGCGTGCTCGCGCGTGGCAGCCATTTTGAAGACATACGCATCCTCAGCAAGACCACGCCGCATGCGGCGTGGTCCCTGACGGTGCATGCACCGTCAGGCCGGGTGGCGCCTGCGCCACCCGGACAGCCCGATCAAGAGGCGGTCAGGCGACGTCGCGCAGCTTCTGCGCCTCAGCGAGCGACTGAAGCTTCTTGAGCGACTGGTTCTCGATCTGGCGGATGCGCTCGCGCGTGACGTTGAACGTGCGGCCCACCTCGTCCAGCGTGCGGGGGTGCTCGCCGCCGAGGCCGTAGCGCAGCTCCAGCACGCGGCGCTCGCGGTAGGAGAGGTTCTCAAGCGCCTCGCGCAGCGCCTCCTTGGTGAGGATCTCCGCCGCGCGGTCATACGGCGACTCGGCGCGCTCGTCGGCGATGAACTGGCCGAACTCCGACTCCTCCTCGTCGCCAACCGGCTTCTCCAGGGACACGGGCGCCTGGGCGGAGCGCTTGATCGAGTCCACCTCTTCGGGGTCGATGCCGGTTACCTCGGCGATCTCATCCGCGGTGGGCTCACGGCCCAGCTCGGTGACGAGCTTGCGCTCGGCGCGCCCGATCTTGTTGAGCTTCTCGACGACGTGCACCGGGATGCGGATCGTGCGCGCCTTGTCGGCGAGCGCGCGGGCGATCGCCTGGCGGATCCACCAGGTGGCGTACGTGGAGAACTTGAAGCCCTTGCGGTAGTCGAACTTCTCCGCCGCGCGCACCAACCCGAGCGTGCCCTCCTGAATCAAATCGAGGAACGGCAGGCCCTGGTTGCGGTAGTTCTTGGCGATCGACACCACCAGGCGCAGGTTGGACTCCACCATCTTCTGCTTGGCGTCGAGGTCGCCGCGCTCGATGCGCTTCGCCAGATCCACCTCCTCCTGCGCTGTCAGCAGGCGCACCTTGCCGATGTCCTTGAGGAACAGCTGCAGCGAGTCGGTGGTCATGTCCGGCTTGAGATCGAGCGGCGACTTGGCCTTGCGCCGGCCACGCTTGTCGGGTGCGCGCTCGACCGTGAGGGCGGCGGCTGTGGCGGGGTCGATGTCCTCTACGAGCTCGATCTCGGACTTCTCGAGATAGCCGTGCAGCTCTTCGACGTCGCTGTCGTCGAGATCGAGGTCGGAGGTTGCCGTCGATATCTCCGAGAAGGTCAGCACTCCCACCTGCTGCCCCTTGGCGAGCAGGTTCTTGACCTCTTCCAGCTCATGCAGTTCCACTACAGACATGCTCTTCCGTTTCCGTCGGAGGGTTCCGGGCGAACACCCGCCGAGGGGACCCCCCGGGAGATGCTTCGAGATCTACCTTAGCCGGGACGGGGCCGAAAGCCGCCCGACAATAAGGGTGGACATCCTAACGTGTCGCGCCCCACCTTGGAACCCGCGCGCACGATCGCCAGATTGCCAACGATGCGATGATTGTGCGCGATGACCGACGACGGCGCACACGAGCAGGGTGAGCCGGGAGTGCTCGGCTCGCTGCCGCGCACACGCCCCCAGCGCCCGAGCCGGCGCAGGGAGAGCGCCAAGGCGTCGAGCGACAACCCCGGTACCAAACCCGCGAGGCGGGCTGCCAAGGCGAGCGCAAAGCCCAGGACGACGAAGACGAGCCCGGCCAAGACGGCAGCCGCCAAGACGAGCAGCCGGAAACCCGCCGCCGCCAAGCGAGCCGCTCCGAAGACGCCGCCGCCGCGGCGGCGCGAACCGCCGGCGCCCAAGCAGGGGTACGAGCCGATGGAGGAGCCGAAGGCGGGCGCCACCGTGCACCCCCCGAGCGGGGTGGAGCTGGTGGAGTCGGTGGCCACGATCGTCGCTGAGCTGGCGAGCGTAGGGGTGAAAGCGGGAGGACGGGTGCTCAAGGACGCGCTCTCCCCCTTGCGCAAGCAGTAGGCACCCGCCTGTATACTCACGCCCACGCCGAGCTCTCGCGACGCCGTTCGCGGGAGACGGGGGACCCAATGCGGGCCGCAGGGAGCGGGCCGCGGGGGCGAATCGGCCTCACGTGAGGCTGTAGCGCTTTTCAGCGCGAGCCCGTCAGCTCACCCCGTAGGCGTCGACGAAGATGAGCAGAACGCTTGCCAACAAGACGCTGTGCACGCTTGCCCTCGCGCTTGCCTGCGCAACCTGCGCCCCCACCGCGCTCGCGAGCACGGGGGGTGCGAGCGTGCCGGCGCCCGCCGCCAAGGCGAGCACGCGGGCGTCGCAGTCTGGCCATGTTCACGCGCACAGCTCCAAGCGGACACCGCGCGAACAGATAGCGACATGGTTCGGTCCCGGCTTCTACGGCCAACAAACCGCCTGCGGCCAGAAGATGACGCCGGCGATCGTCGGAGTGGCGTCTCGGACGCTGCCGTGCGGAACGCTCGTGCTCGTCAGCTACAAAGGCCACCAGCTGACAGTGCCGGTGATCGACCGCGGCCCCTACGCGCACAACGGCGCAACCTGGGATCTGACCTGGGGAGCGGCGAGCGCGCTGTCGATCGAAGACACCGTGCGCATCAAAACCAAGATCGTCGGCCACGCCGCCAACACTCCGCAGCTCGGTGTTCCGGCTGAAGTCCAGCCTGTCGACGGCGCCGCGGCGGCGCCGTCCAGCTGACGCCGAGCGGCTGAGCGCTGCGCCCATACCGCTGCCGAGCGCGCCCCGCCAGGGCTCCTGAGCCCGCTCAGCACGAGAGCTTAGAGGCGATCGTGCGTTGTACTTGCTCACCCTTGTCCGTGAGCCGCCAGGCATTGGGCTCGCCGCGTGCGTGGCCGCAGTCAGAAGCCTTCACGATCAACCCGAGCTGAAATAGACGCCCAAGCAGCTTTGAGATCTGGCCGGGATCGGAGATGCCGGCGGCATCGGCTATGCGGCGGTTTGACAGGCCGGGTTGCGCCCCGACAGCCGTGAGCACGCAGATCGTGCGATAGGTCATGCGCATGCCAAGCTCGGAGAGCACGTCCTGGCTTGCCGAGGGCCGGGGAGCCGGCTTTTTCGATGTCGAGCAGGACAGCTCGCGGCGGGCGGCAGCGGCTCCGGCGTAGGGAAGCACGACGATTGCCATCAGCTCGTTTGCGAGCGCTGCGAGAGATTGCGGATGCGACTCGAGCATGCGCGCATGGATCACCGACAGCACCGCGCCGACAACCCCCTCGGCGGTCAACGGCGACAGCTCGGCGCCAGCTCTGGCTTCCGAGCGACCCTCGTCGACAGCCTCGATGACCCGATTGAGCACCTGCTGCCGGCGCAGCAAGACGAGCGGGCCGGCAGCGAGCGTCTCAGCGACGAGCAGACGACCTCTGAACGGTTCGTCGTCGAAGTACTGGAGCGCCGCTTCAAGCGACGCTCTCATCCGCTTTCGCCACGCACCGCGAGCGCGGTATGCCGGAAGCACGTACTCCGCCGCCCTGGCGATCGCATCGTCGAACGCCGCCAGGAAGCAGTCGTCTCGATCCTCGAAGAGGTCGTAGAAGGTCCTGCGGGAGACGCCTGAGCGGCTCACGACGTGCGCGACGGTGACGTTTGGGGCGCCTTGCTCGGCACAAACCTCTGCGATTGCGGCGAGCAGCCGGGACCGTTGGACGTCGGCTACTCGTCGGCGCTCCAGGTTGACGCGAGTGGCGCCCTGTCGCTTTGGGTGAGCAGCGTTGGTTTTTGGCTCGGTGTTGGTTTGCATCTTCGTTAAGCCAGACGCTTGGGCTGCCGGCGCCTCGCGGGAGCGGCGCCTCGCCGGATGGATGCGGAATCGCAGCCCATCCGGCGAGTGCCGTCCCGATGCGCCGCCGCTATTTCTTCCTGTTCTTCTTGTGCCTCTTCTTGTGGCTGGAGCGCTTCGCCTTGTGCTTGCTGCATCCGGTTGCGACGATCGGAGTCGACTGGCTTGTTTGCACGCCGTTCTGCGCCACGAACTTGGTGGGCATCTTCAGGGCGCTGGCGCAGAGGTTGCCGTTCGCAGCAAGAGCGTGGGTCGGTCCCTGGGGCAGTCTCAGCTCGAAGCTGCCGATGGGAACGTCGGGGACGTACTTGAAGGTGCTGCTCGTGACCCCTTTGCTGATGAACGTTTCGCCGTGCAGTTGGACGGTTGTCCCGTACCCGGAGAGGACGATCACGAGTTCTGGCCACTTCGCCCCACCGTTGGACACGAAATACGCAGGCCCCGATAGTGGGACGGGGATGATCGGAGTGAACGCTGTCGCGCTGCCGACGATCGATCCGGCAGGACAGTCGGCTGGATTGTGAGCGAACGTGCTCTCGATGCACGCCTTCTGCAACGTCGGCAGATACGACGGAAGCTGCTTGGGGAGGTCTACCTTGACGTAGCGGATGTTCGCCTGGGTGCCCCATGCTGCTTTGGGGTAGGTGAGCTTGACGTCCAGGCTCGCACCGTCCTTGCGCGAGGTCTTGCCGCTCGTTGACACGTGGAACTGGGGTTTGAACGCCAAGGTTGCACAGTTTGTGACCTGGAACGGGACACTCACCCCGGCTTCAGATCCCTGGCTGCTTGTCAGGGTTCCGGTGATCTTCATCGGTTCGCAGTTGGTGGGGTTGAACGTGAACCCACCGGTGCGGTTGATCGTGACGTTGACGTGCTTGATCTGCAGCGGGATGCCGTCGAGGATCTGCGGGATCGCATGCGGACCGCTCTTGTCGGCGGTGACGGTCAACGCCGCCGTCGTGGGGTCGACTTCGATCTTCGCGCGCACCACCACCGTTCCGAGATCGAACGGTCCCGCCTTTGCGGGGTTGACGATCGACAGGCCATACGGCGCGCCGTCATACCCTTGGGTGATGTACACCTTCCCGCCACGCACGCTGAACGGGTTCCCACCCAGGCCGACTGAGACGATCGTTTCGCCGATCAGGCTTTCAGGCCCGCACGTGCCGGCGTTTGCCTGAGCTTCCCCACAGAGCTCCACACCGGACAACGTGCCGAGCAATCCGGGTGGCATGTGCAACTGGATCGCATCCAGGCTCTGCTGACCGTCTCCGCGGCTCATCGTCATGGTGAAGGGAGTGAACCCACCGGCTTGGATGTTCAGGCTTCCCGCCGTCAGTTCCGGGCCGAAGGGCAACGGGCTGGCGCACGGACCGCCATCGGGTCCGCTCGTGACGTGGAACGTCGAGGAGGATTGCACCGGCTGGTTTCCCGACCACGGCGCGAACGATCCGGTGGTGGTGTACGCGCCACACACGGCGGGGGTGCCCAGTGGGGCACGCGAGCCACCGAAGAAGTGGAGTCGAAGATCTTCGAATGGCAGCTGCGGCGTGTTCAGGAACGTAGACACCAGTTGGCCGGTCACCGGATCTGGTTTGACTTCTCCGGCGAGCTTGACGAGCACACCCGACACCGGGTCTCTTGCCACCAGGTACAGCGCAACCAGGCTCCCGAATGGGTTGGCGTTCTGAGCCGCAAGATAGGCGGCGCCCACCAGCGGGTTGGGCAGCAACGGACTTTCGATTTCGACCGTGCCCACCTTCGAAGCTTCAGGGCACGACACTTCCCTGCTTTCGGACAAGCCAACCTCGTGTTCCGAGCAAGCCTGCAAGCCGTCGGCAGCCGCCGGGTTGAGCGCCACTCCCACCGGAAGCGTCACGGTGGTGTCCTTCACGTCGGCTGGTGTCAAACCTTTCGGGTTCAAAGCCTCTTCCTGCGGAACGTGCACCCCTACCGTCAGTCCAGTCGGCGTGCTCCCCGATTCGCCGTCGGGCGTCACGCTGATCGACGCGCCGAACGGCAGCTTGTTGCATGCATCCATCGCCGGCTCGCCCGTGTCCGCGAAAGGCGGCGTGAGCGTGTAGCGGTGTTCCCAGGAGTCGGCTTCGACAGAGCTCTGCAACGGTCCGGTGCACGACGTGGGCAACGCGAGGAACGGTGCGGGCTTTGACTGGTTCAGCAGGACGCACGGCTTGGCTACGCTGAACGCCACATATTCTTCTCCCGCGATGCAGCCCCAGCCGCGGGAGCTATCGTGAGCGGTGTCTCCGGGCACGCCCCAGAAGGTGACGCGGCTCGACACGAAGTTCGCCAGCTCTGTGATGTTCTTGACGGTCACGACCACGCCGTAGTCGCCACCGGTGCGCACGGACGTGTCGAGGATCACCGGGGCGCCAGCCACCACGAACCCGAATCGTGCCGGCTCGCCGATCGCAGGCGTCAGGTTGAACAGCGGCACCGGCAACGTCATCGTGCCCGCGAACGTCGGTTCGGCGAACGTGATGTCGGCGACTCCGATGACCGTGTCCTGCGGGCACTGGCTGGCAAGCAGGGGATACAGGCCTTTCAGCGTCGTGAAGTCGAGCATCGTGCATTGCGGTATGGGCGTCGGGTTGCCCACCAAGCCGGCAGGCAGGTTGAAGTGCAGGTCCTTGGCCTGGCCGAGCACGTCGTGTTCCGGGTTGGCGCCCTGGTTGAGCATCAACGTGCTCGTCAGCTGAAACGGATGGGATCCGGCCTCGGTGTCCACCGACCCGTCGGCATTTTCGGGCCGCAGTTCGTAGTTGGTCACACCGAAGGACGGCGCCGCACCGCCGATCGAAAGCGGCGTCTGAAGCGATGCGGGCGGCGCTTCGGCGCCGGACACGCTGAAGTCGTTCACAGCGCCCGACGTCGCGCCTTCCACCTTCACGGCGATGCGCACTTCCAGGTCGCTGTAGGGATAGAACGGCAGGAAGGGCATGTCTCCTTCTGGAATTTCACACGTCACCTCCTGGCCTGCGATGTTGCAGAACAGTGCACTCAGGTTGCCTTTGCCCGATGCCCAGTGCAGGGCGAAGAATTCGACGCCCTGGGGCACCACGCCAGCCGGCAGGCGGTCTTTGATCGTCAGCGGACGGTTGACAGCGGGCGCGTCGCCGAGGTTCTCGGCAAAGCCCACCACCTTCCCTTCGCCGCCGACTGGAAGTGTGCTCGGCCAGCTGCCGACATTCAGATGCCACCACGCGCTGCTGGCGGACGCCGGCGCGGCACCCGCCAGCGCGACGCACGCCGCGACGAGCAGCCCCACCCCGGCGAGACTGTACCTGTGCGCGATCTTCAGGCTCATGTTCCTTACCCCTCCCCTTTACCGGCGTGCGCGCGGGTTCGATGTGACCGAGGACCGTCGGGCGCGATGCGCCGTGGACTTCCTGGCTTTGACTTTGGCCCCGTAGAGCTTTCGAGCCTGCCGTTCGCAGACGGTTCGCCTGCGCTTGCCATGCTTGCGTTTGCACACCCTCAGGGCGCGGGCGAGCTTCTGTGCTCGCGTCAGCGATCGATGCACAGTCGCCCCGGACGCACCGGGTGCGGCGTTGCCGATACCCGAGAAGGTCGCGCTCGGGGCGGCGCCGAAGATTGTCGGCTGCGGCGCGGGGGCAGGCTTGCACGAATCGCCAGTCGAGCACGGCGGCGGACCCGTCGGAGGAGTTGGGATGCACGGCGAACCCTTCGAGCAAACGCGTGCGTCGTACAGGTCCAGCCCGTTGTCATAGTCTTCGGGACGCAGTTTGGCGGCGGTCAGGAAGAAGACATCGTTGCCGTTTTCACTGGCGTCCATGAACGCCGATTCTTCTGCCGACCCGCCGGAGGAGATCAGGCTCACGCAGCCGCCGACCGCTCGCTGGAACGTCGCGCTCGCGCTGCCGCAGTCCCCGACCCCTTCGGGCTCGAACTCGTAGACGTCCATCGTCCCGTTGACGTCCTGAGGCACCAGGGCGTCGCTGCTCATGAAGAACAGTCGTCCCGAGTCCGACAGGTATCGCGATTGATAAACGGAGGTTTCAAGGGTGACTTTGTCCCATCCCGGCAGCAGCGCCGCCAGCCAGCGTTCTGTCCATATGCCCGTGCGGTCCACGAGCGTGCCCAGCGACTTGCTGCCTTCCGAGGAGAAGCTGCCCGCGGGCCGTCCGCCGGTCGGGTTGCACGAGGCACAGCTGAGGTGTCCTGTGCTCGCGTCGTACAGGAACACCTCCTCGTCCGGTTCTCCGCTGCTGGCGTCACGGTTGTCATAGCCGGTGAGAGACCGGTCAGACATGAAGGCGAACCAGCGGCCGTCGGGCGACACGCGGGCTGTCACGTCTTCGAGCTTTGCCGAGGAGCGCTCGCCGTTCAGCCGCTGGTCTCTGCCAGACAGCGTTGCGATGAACGTCGTGGTGCCGGCGTGGCGCACGTACAGGTTGCACGCGGTTTGGTCGGACGGGTTTTCCTCTTCGCAACCATGCCCCGGAGTCGCACCTGGAGCGAGCACACCGCTGGCGATGAAGTACACATATGAGCCGTCTTCGCTGGTGCCCTGAACCAAGCCTGCCACGCTCGCGTGTTCGTACTGGTTGCGGTCCACCGTCAGGTCGGTGACCTTGCCGGTGTTGAGGTCGAATTCGTAGAGATCGCGCCAATATGGCGCCGACGCCGTGGAGTCGGCGGTCAACTGGGCGGTGTCGGTGAAGAAGATCTTCATCCCATTGCTGCTCGCCAGCTGAAATGTCGGTTCCGGCGAGCCACCGCGCGCTCCGGGTTCGATGATGTCGACCTGGGTCGTCGTGCCCGTGACCGTGTCGCGGGTGAACAGATGCTGTCCGCCGGTTTCGTTGTCTGTCGTGAACACCACTCGCGATCCGTCGTCTGAGATCGCGTGCCTCATGTCGTTGTTCATGTTGCCTATGAAGCTGTCGCCCGGCGCGGGGTTGCCGTTGGGAAGCACCGTCACAGGCTGGAGCTTTCCGCCCGACCACTCGTACTTGCCTCCAAATTCAGTGGAGCTGCTGGGAAGCAACGGCACTTCACCGGAGTCGATGACGACATGGCTCAGATCCGGAGTGCCGATAAGCGGGAAGATCGCATTGAGACCGAAGGCGCTCTTTCCGAATTTCAGTCCTGCCGGTTCCACGTTGGAAGCCGTGACGAGCGGCTGATAGCAGGTTGCTGGACTCGTTTCGCAAGCAAAGTCATGGCGCAGGTAGGGGGTGTGTTCTGTCGCTTCTTCGGAGAGCTTGGTTTCAGCCCACGGCAGGAGCGCAGCCGTGGACAGGTCGGCGGAGAAGAACCTGTACTCGGCGCCCAGGCCCGGTTTCACGTTGCCCACTTCTTCGAAGTGCGTTGTTATCACCCGCGTGCTCCATCCGCCTGCGGCGCGCCGCGACAGCAACTGAGTCGGTTCCAAGGACCTGTTGCCCGACGGCTGGTCTTCGGTGGCGGTGTTGGCGGTGTAGGAGACCGCGCTGCCGTCCGCCGAAGCCTGCATGGCGATGCCCTGTTCGTTCATGGGCGGTTCGAGCGCCGCGCCGTCCTTGTTGGGCGGTGAGACCATCTCCCATGCGCGACCGTCCGGGAGCTTGAATTCGCTGGTTGCCGCCTGCGTGGCGAAAGTCTGGTCCGGCCCGGAGAATTCCACGACTTCACCGCCGGGCAGTTCGCTGCGCGCAACAACCCGATAGTGGTAAACCTTGTCCGACAGCAAGCCTTGGAGGTGCTGGGTGACGGTCACATCGCCGGCGGAGGAGCCGATCGAGCTGCCCGCAGACGCCGGCGCGTCGCTGCCGTATTCGCTGCTGGTCCCATATTGGAACTGGTAGGTGGTGGGCGATCCGTTCGGGTCGATCTTGGCGCCGAGGGTGACCGAGTCGAAGGCGGCTTCGGTCGTCCACTCCTGATGTATCCCCGCCCCCGGCGTATGGAATTCCAGGTTCTGGCTGGGTTCACCGGGGTTCACACCCTGTTCGTTGCTCGCCTGGAGGCGATAGCTGTAGGTGGTGTCCGGCGAGAGCCCGCTGAGCGTCTGTTCCACCGGGGTCGGCGCTTCCCCGTTCGGGATGGGCGAGGCGCATGAGACGGTGTTGGCAAGCTGGGCGCTCGCGCCCCATGCAAACCGGCAGGTTGCTTCGCCGGCGCCGTCCGGATTGACGGTTCCGCTCAGGGTGGCGCTCGTCGCACTCACGCTGGACGCCGGGCCGGTCGTCACGTCGGGCACCACCACATCCGGGCCGAAGACGTCTATGGCACCGGGCTGTCCGGTTTCGAAGTCTTCCCGGTCGCCCACATACAGGTCATGTGTCGCGGGGTCCACCGCCAGGCTGTTGACCGCGTGGAACGTACCGGCGGGCGTGCCCGTCACCCGGCCGAGGTATTCACCCTTTTCGTTGAACTCGTATACAGGCCCTTCGAGCCCCCCTTCGCTTACGTAGATGTCTCCATTGGCGTCGACGGCAAGCGCCTTGCCCTGGATGGTCCCGAAGGGACCTTGCGGGGTGCCAGTGATCTTGGCCACCAGCGCATAGCCTTCGAGCGCTGCCGGTTCGAAGATGTAAACGATGTCCCCCTGGTCGACCACGACGACGTCGCCATTGGACTGGTTCACCGCCACCAGGCTCGGTTCGCCGAACGGGACGCCCGCTTCGGGGCCTTCGATCTTCGTCACGTATTCCTCTTTTGAGTTGCCCGGAGTGGGCTTGAACACGTCGACGACTTTGTTGCTGCGATCGCTGACGTATACGTCACCCGCCGACCAGCCCAGTGCGCTCGCGCGCCCGTCCGCGGCAATTCCACCGATGCCGAGCGGGGTGAACGGACCCGACGGAGTGCCTTCCCAGGGGATGCCAAGCGGGTGTCCTTCGCCGTCGAACACAGCGACGAAATCTTTGTATTCGTTGTCCTCAGCGCCTACGTAAACCTGCTCTTCGCCCGTGGCGTGCCCGGCGGCGAGACCGAAGTAGTAGTACGCGTGCAGCGACGAGGGCAACGCGAACTGCCTCACAAAAGCACCGGTGGAGGCGTCGAACTCGTCAAGGCTTTCCGGCGTCGTTTGGCGGGCGTTTTCGGCGACGTACAGGCTCCCGGAGTCGGCTGCCATTGCGTTGACTTCGCCGAGCGGACCGGGTGCTCCGACCGCAGGGCCGGCGGGCACTTCGGTTATCCGCGACAGATACTTGTGCGCAATTGCGCCCCATGCGGCTGAGCCCCCCAGCGATCCAAGCAAAACCGCGCAAAGCGAGGCCAGCAGCAGTGACACATACCGGCGAGCACCCATCAAACCCATCCCCTCTCATCAGAGCCACGAAGATCCACACGCGAAACACACCCGCGGGACCGCGGGCACGGCAAACCCGCCGGGACACACCCGGGAGCGTCAGAACATCCAAAGGCGGCGCCGCGACGCAAGCTTGCGCCTGTACGCCGGCCACACCTCTCCCCTCCCCTTACGGGGAACCTCGGCTGGCCGGCTAGAGCCGGACGGCGAGGGCTAGCGAGGCTCGGCCAGAGAGAGAGAGAGAGAGAGAGAGACGCGTCAGCGACGCTGACGCGTCCCATTACGGGCGCGCCAGATGCGCATGGCCTCCCAGCCACGTATTTCCCCAACGAAAGCACGCGAAAGCAACTCCCTCTCAGGTTTGCGACCCGGTCCCTCTCCCAAGGTCCCTGTCAAAACCGGTGTGAGACGCGACACAGCGCCGAACCCCAACCAGACCTTATGTACGTCCTCCACCCGTGTCTCCATGCGGAGGGATGGCAAGACAGTCCATATCAATACCAGATGCTCATCCCTGTTGTCAACCCCCCGGATGACGAGAAGGTCTGGCAACGGATGCAATCGCCCACGGGGAGGCTCCGCGCACGAGCACGGCTGACGACGCTCATCGAGAGCGCCACGATGACGCGCGACTGCGCTAGGCGTGCGGGTCGGTGCGCGCCACGGGGCGCCCGTTGGCGCGCGCCGTGTAGACGCCCAGGTCGGCGCGAGCGGCGAGCGCCGGAGCGTCGGTGCCGTCTTCCGGGCACACGGCGATGCCGATCGCCACCTCGAGCGGCACGCCTCGATGGGAGGCGGAGCTGCGCACCAGCCGTGCCAGGCGCTCGGCGAGCATGCGCGCACCCGTGCCGTTGGTTTCGGGAGCCACCAGCCAATAGCGCCCAAAGCTCTCGCGGGTGAGGCTGTCCTCGGAGCGCAGCGCCCTGCCGAGCGCGTGCTCGACCTGAGCGATCAGGTTGTTCACCTGGACGGGTGAGTCCGAGCGCTCGATGTGGGCGACGTCAACCACCTCGACGAGCAGCACAGCGAACGGAAGCCCGTCGACGGCGTGGCGCTCGAGCAGCCGCCCAACCGTGTTGATCCACGCCGATGCGCCCTCTTCGCGGCGCACGGACTGCGGAAGCGCCGTTGACGCCTGCGGGGCTTGGGGGTGCGCGGATGGGGCTTGGGGGTGCACGGATGGGGCGTGCAGGTGCTCGTCGACGAGCCGCATACGCGCAAGCGAGTCGCTGGCAGCTGGCACTGTCGGGGTGGGCGCATCCGGCATGGGCGACTGCGGCTCGGTGGGCAAGCTCGGCACCCGAGCACCGTCATCGCCGGGAACGGGCGAAAGGTGCGAAGGGCGCTCCACGGGCTGCTCGGCGGAGACGGACTCAGGCCGGGTGCGGCGCTCGCCGGGGCTTGCGCCGCCGTGCGGGGCGACGGTGAGCATTGCCACCGTGGACGCCACCTCGGAAAGACGCTCGGACAGCTCGCGTACGCGCTCCTCGCGCGGATGGTGGCGCAGCTCTTGGTGCATGGCCTCCCACAGCAGCTCGCACAGCTCGCGCGAGGAGCGCACCGCGCGCGAGAGGAGCTCGACGCGTGCGGCGTCGAGCGGGCGTGGTTGCTGCTCGTCGGTCACACAACCTTGATATCAACATTCGGGACCCCGCGTCTAAACGCCGCCACGCCGTCGCGACAGGCGTCCACGCACACGACGGCGGGTAGCCTGCCAGGAGTGGGCAACGACGCGCGAATCGCCAAATTGCAGGACCGCACCACCGAAGACCAGCGCACGGGCGCGATGCGCTCGGTGCAGAGCGCCAACCTGTACCTGCCTGCGCAGGAGCTGGCGGCGATGTGGGAGCCGATGTACCTGGAGCGGTTGGCGCGCACCTACTGGCGCTTTCTGACGAGGATCACGCTCGGATTGATCCGGGTGATCTACACCGACACCGAGCGCTACGTGGTGCTGCTGGTGCGTCCCTTCAAGCTGCTCACGTTCAAGGCGCCCGAATATGAGATGGATGCAGAGCACGGGACGGTGCGCTGGCGGATAGAGCGGGGGCTGCTCGTAGCGCGTCACGGGCGCGGCGGGCACGGCCACCTGGAGATCGAAGTGCGGCGTCTGCCGGACAACCGGGCGGACGAGGCGG
>JBQCGU010000030.1:0-73741 GCA_051955355.1 Solirubrobacteraceae bacterium
TTGCAGAGTCATCTGCGCGAGACGCGCGAGCACGCCCGGCGTGTGCAGGAGCGCGCGCGCGAGCTGGGATCGGGCAGCGACCCGATCCAGGCGGTGGTTGGGCTCGCCGAGAGCACCGTCGGCCAGCTGCTGGCGCTCGGCGACTCGCTGGAGTTCGGCTTCCAGCAGGCAAGGTTCAACGCGCTGTTCCCCAACGAGAACCCGGCGGCGTTCGACACGGGATACGTCGACGACCTCGCCGCAGCGATCGAGCAGCGCTATCCGCCTCTGCAGGTTGTGAACGACGGCTGCCCCGGCGAGACAACGGACTCGCTCATCTCCGGCCCGTGCCAATACCAGCTCGCGTTCCCGCTGCACCATCCCTACGCCGGCGGACCCGCCTCCTCGCAGCTGTCCGACGCGCTCGCCTTCCTGGGAGCACACCGCAACTTCGTCAACCCGATCACGATCGACATCGGCGCAAACGACGTGCTCGCGGTTGCCGAGCGCGTGTGCTCGCTGCAACTGTCGTGCGTCGGCGAACACACACCGGCGCTGATCGCCCACATCTCAGCCAACCTCAGCCTGATCCTCTCCGACCTGCGCCAGGCGGCGCCGCACGCGAAGATCGCCGTGCTCGGGCTCTACAACCCATTCGGCCCGGCGCTGCCCGGCTCCGATCAGCTGAGCGCGCTGATCAACGAAGCGATGGCGGGCGTAGCGCAGAGCGTCGGCGCCCTGTTCGTCGATCCTCTCCCCGCGGACAACCCGATCGGGCCTTCCGAGGAAGAACCGGTGTGCCGGCTGACGAACATGTGCCCGGAAGGGCACATCGACCTAGCGCACGGCGACATCCACGCGAGCGACCAAGGCTATGCGGTGCTGGCTCAGCTGATCCTCGAACAGCTGCGCTCGACGCCACCGTTCGGACTGCCGTTTTTCGGGCGACATTAGCCTCCTGGCCGTCGCGCCTGGTGGCGCAGCCAAGCGAAGCAAGAATCTCCGCATGTAGCGGGCTGGGCTGTCTCAGCAGAAGGAGGGCGGGCCAACCAACCATCGCCGACCCGCCCGACCTGTGATCTTCTACGGCTTTCTACGCGGCGCCGACGGTCGCCACCTGCTCGGCGAGCGTCTTGACCTTCTGCAGGGCGTGCTGCTCCTGGTCGAGGTTGCGCTGCATCAGCTGCGCCACGTCGTCGCGGCCCATCGCACGGGCGTTGATGATCAGGTTTTCGTAAACCGCCATCTCGTGGTGCTCGGTCTCCATGGCGCCCTCGAGGATCACCGAGTCGACGATCGCGTCGTCGGTCTTCTTGATCGTCGCCTTGCCCTCCTTCTCGATGCCCTCGATCGCGGGGCACGGCGATTCGTCGACCTCCCAGCCCAGCGCAGAGAAGGCTTGCTCGATGTTCTCGATCTGCCCCTTCGTTTCCTGCTGGTGGGTGCGGAACAGTTGCTTGATGCTCTCGTCGTGGGACTCGTCGATCAGCTCGTCGAGCATCCCCACGATCTTTTTCTCCATTTTCAAGGCAGCGCCGAGCTGCCAGTTATAGGTCTCCTCGGGGGTGTGCAGTCGCTCAAACATCTCCTTCTCCTTGGCTCGCTTGGCAGGGTGCAGCTACCCCTGCCGCACGGGCACCAAAACTCCGTGGATTGACCGGAGTGGGAGCTGCTGAACAGCAGCTCAGACGTCAAGCGCGCGTCAGCCGGAGGAGGAGCCGCCGGTGCCTGGGCTTTTCGGCGGGCTCGGCGCCAGGCATTCAAAGCCGTTATGCGAGCGCCGCGCTGCCGGGATGTGCGAGGTGCTGCGCCCGAGCGCCTGCGCCACGATCTTGAAGGTCGCACGCACGGAGCAGTCCGGGTTGAGCAGGCCGCTGTCCCAGGTCGATTCTACGGTGCGATGGTGGCGAAACTGGGATAGCGCGTGCCCGTAGGAGAAGGGCGAGCGCCATTGGTAGTAGTAGATGCGGGTGATCCTGCCGCTTTTGCGCACGAACCCGAGTAGGCGCTTTACGGCGTTCACCTGCTCCCCCATGCTCGTGAAGTCGAAGTGGCGGACGTTGCGCTGGTAGCGCCACAACGGAAGGCCGGCCTCGGTGAACCAGATCTGCCCGTGCACCATGTGCTCCAGTTCGCTCAGCCGTTCGGTCCCGCCCTGGTGCAGCTCGAAGTAGGGATGGAAGCCCCAGATCTGCGCGCCGTGGGCGTATTTGAGGAATGTGCGCAGCCAGCCAGCCATGCTTTTCCCGTCGAGCAGGTCGACTGCCGTCACCTCGCATTTGTGGCATGCGCGGTTGAGCCAGTTGAAGTATTCGGCGGCGCGGCGCGCGTTGTGGCTCGTGGGCTGTGCTTCCTGGTTCTCCTCGTTCCAGGGCTGGTAATGGGTGACCCACGGGAAGCGGTGCATGAACGCGCTCACCGCGCCCGCATACGATTTGACGGTGGGCAGCAGGTGCTCGTGGCCGTTGCTCTGGTTGAAGGCGACGAGCGGCTCCACCCCAGCGTTGTGGGCGGCGTTCAGCCACTGCTCCGCTGTCATGAGGTCTTCGTGATGGCGCACCGCGTCCCAGGGCACGATCACGCGTGCCGAGCGGATGCCCAGCCAAATGAAGCGTGGATCCTGAAAGATCGCCGGGTCCTGGTCGCCGATGCCGAACGGCACGCGCTGAGCCAGGCGGGCCTCACTGCGGGAGGCGCTGATCGCCGGAGCGCTCACCAGCAGTGCGGCGGCGCAGGCGAGCAGGCATGCGATCAATGTGGCGCGCAGGCGCGCGTGCGGTTTCAGGTCAGCCATGTGCGATGTCCTCTGTCGTGGTGGCGGGCTCTGTGGTGTGCGCGGAGAGTGGCAATGTATTCGGCAGCTACAACGCATGCGCCGGTCCGATGGTTGCGGCGCCGTGCAAAATCGCGCTCGCACCGGGATTCGCGTGCGGTAACTGTGGCGCGTGACTCGGATGTCCCTGCCGGTCCACGCCTCTGGTGCGCCCGAACGTCGGCGCTCCGTGCTCACGACCCCCCGAGGGAACACGTGAGCCTGGTTTGAGGATAGCGGGTCCGAACTGCTGGCGAGACACCATCCCCGGCGCTTATTACCCAGCCATAAATTTATATGCTGGTAACATCGCTCGCGTGACCTCCCTGACGCGACGCCGGCGACGGCGTACGAGCAACAACGGAGACGGCTATCGCCCGCGCCTTCCGCGCGCCGAGCGCGAGCGCCAGGCGCTCGAAGCGGCGCACGCCCTGTTCGCCGAGCGCGGCTACGCGGGCGTGACGATGGACGACGTCGCCGATGCGGTGGGCGTCACCAAGCCGCTGCTCTACAAATACTTCGGCAACAAGGAGCGCCTGTACCTGGCGTGCATGGAGCCCGCCGGCGACCTGCTGATCCGCACGGTGCTCGACGCGGTGACGCCCACCGCCACGCCCGCCGAGGCGCTGCGCGCCGGGCTGATGGCGTTCTTCGAGTTCCTCGAGGGCGACCGCGACGCCTGGCGCGTGCTGTTCGACGAGACGCTTCCTGTGAGCGGCGAGGTGGCGCAGCGCGTGGCGGAGTACCGCGACCGCGTCACCGAGCTGGTGGCAACCGCCGTCCTCACCCAGCTGCCTCCCGACCGGCGGGGCATGGGTCGCGCCGAAGTGGAAGCTCTCTCGGCGGCGGTGCTCGGCTCGGCGGAGGCGCTCGGCCGCTGGTGGTTGCGCACCGAGGCGATCTCCTCCAGGGAGGCGGCAGAGCTGTTGATCTCCACCGTCGAGCCCGGCTTGCGCCTGCGCGCTCGCCAGCCTGCAACTGCAGATGACCCACGCGCCACGCGCGCGTTGCCCGAAAAGGCACAAGCCACTTGAACCCCTTGAAAGGAGCAGTCAGTTGATCGACGCCCCCCGTCGCGTCGCCATAGTCGGCGGCAACCGAATCCCGTTCGCGCGCTCGAACTCCGTCTACTCGCACGCATCCAACCAGGACATGCTCACCGCCGCCCTCGACGGGCTGGTGAAGCGCTTCTCGCTCGAGGACGAGCGCCTGGGCGAGGTGGCGGGCGGTGCCGTGCTCAAGCACTCGCGCGACCGCGATCTCACCCGAGAGAGCGTGCTCGGCACGCGGCTTGCGCCTGAGACGCCCGCATACGACGTGCAGCAGGCGTGCGGCACGGGCCTTGAGACGACGATCCTGGTTGCCAACAAGATCGCGCTCGGCCAGATCGACGCAGGCATAGCGTGCGGCGTCGACACCACCTCCGACGCGCCGATCGGCGTCAACGAGGATCTGCGCCAGATCCTGCTCGAAGCCAACCGCGAGAAGTCAACGGCGGCGCGCCTGAAGCACCTGACGAAGGTGCGTCCCGGCCATCTCGCTCCTTCGATCCCGCGCAACGAGGAGCCGCGCACGGGGATGTCGATGGGCGAGCACTGCGCGATCATGGCCACCGACTGGGGCATCTCGCGTGAGGAGCAGGACGAGCTGGCGGTTGCCTCGCACCAGAAGCTGGCGGCGGCGTACGACAGCGGCTTCATGGCAGACCTCGTCAACCCCTACCTAGGGCTGGAACGCGACCAGAACCTGCGCCCGGACTCCTCGCTTGAGAAGCTGGCGAAGCTCAAACCGGTGTTCGGCGGTTCCGAGGGCACGATGACTGCCGCCAACTCGACTCCGCTCTCCGACGGTGCCTCGGCGGTGCTGCTCGCCTCCGAGGAGTGGGCGCGCGAGCGCGGGTTGCCGATCCTCGCGTACTTCGTCGACGGCCAGACGGCGGCGATCGACCACGTGCACAAGCGCGAGGGCCTGCTGATGGCGCCGGCGTATGCGATGCCGCGCATGCTCGACCGCAACGGGCTGGCGCTGGCGGACTTTGACCTGTATGAGATCCACGAGGCGTTTGCCGCGCAGGTGCTGTGCACGCTGCGCGCCTGGGAAGACCCGAGCTTCTGCAGCGAGCGCCTGGGCCGCCCCGAGCCGCTGGGGTCGATCGACCGCGACAAGCTCAACGTCAACGGCGGCTCGCTGGCAGCGGGCCATCCGTTTGCAGCCACGGGCGGGCGCATCGTGGCAAGCCTCGCCAAGGCACTTCACGAACGCGGCTCAGGCCGCGGTGTCATCAGCATCTGCGCAGCCGCCGGCCAGGGCGTGGTTGCGATTCTCGAGAGCGCAGGAGGAAACGCATGAGCGACCGTTACGCACAGGTAGTCAACTCGATGCCAGGCCGGCTGATCGCAGGCCGGGTCGGCCTGCCGCGCCCGGCGCGGCTGGACCGCCACCGCGCCGGAGCGCCGGCGATCTCCGGCGCGGTGCTCGCCGGCGCGGCACCGGGCGGGCGCCTGGAGGCGCAGATCGACCGCGTGCTCGACTCGATGGGCGCCACGCGCGCCTCGGGCGGCGAAGGGCAAGTGAAGGCGCTCGTGTTCGACGCAACCGGGATCGCAGACTCGACCCAGCTCGTGGAGCTGCAGCGCTTCTTTCACCCGAACGTCCGCCGCGTGCAGTCCTCCGGACGCGTCGTCGTGCTCGGCACCCCGCCCCAGGGGCTGCCGCTGAAGCAGGCGATCGCGCAGCGGGCGCTCGAGGGCTTCACGCGCTCGCTGGGCAAGGAGATCGGCAAGGGGATCGCCGTGCAGCTCGTGTACGTTGCCGCGGGAGCCGAGCAGGTGGTGGATTCGACGCTGAGGTTCCTGCTCTCGCCGCGTTCGGCGTACGTGTCGGGGCAGGTGATCCGCGTCGGCGCGCCGGTTGCGCAGGCGGATGGGTCGCTTGACTGGCAGAAGCCGTTGGCGGGGTGCAAGGCGCTCGTGACGGGCGCCTCGCGCGGCATCGGCGAGGCGATCGCCGAGACGCTGCACCGCGACGGCGCGCAGCTGGTGCTGCTCGACGTGCCGGCGCTCGGCGAGGACCTGCAGAAGGTGGCAAGCCGGCTCGGCGCGGAGACGGTCGAACTGGATATCACCGACTCAGAGGCACCCAAGAAGATCGCCGACGCGCTCGGCGACGGCGTGGACGTCGTTGTGCACAACGCCGGCGTGACACGCGATCGCACGATCGCCAAGAGGCCCGAGGACCGCTGGACGGGGTTGATGGAAATCAATCTCTCATCCGAGGAGCGCATCAACGACGAGCTGCTCTCGCGCAACCTTCTGCGCGAGAACGGGCGGATCGTGTGCGTGTCGTCGATGAGCGGAGTCGCGGGCAACTCCGGCCAAACCAACTACGCCACCTCCAAGGCGGGCGTGATCGGGATGGTGGAAGCGCTCGCCCCGACGCTGGCGCAGCGCGGCGCGACGATCAACGCGGTGGCGCCGGGTTTCATCGAGACGCAGATGACCGCAAAGATGCCGATCGCAATCCGCGAAGCGGGACGGCGCATGAACAGCATGTCCCAGGGCGGCTTGCCGGTGGATGTGGCGGAGACGATCGCCTGGTTTGCCTCGCCGGCGTCTGGTGGCGTGAACGGGAACGTCGTGCGCGTGTGCGGGCAGAGCCTGCTGGGGGCGTGATGGCGACGCGCACGCTGAACAGCTCCCCAAGCGTATTGCCGTCGTTCGCGCGCGCAGCCGCGTCGATGATCCCGGGCGCCTCGCTGCTGCCGTTCGTGCCGGGCGGCGGCAAGGAGATCCCCGACATCGAGCTGGTGTTGAGCCGCGTGCGCGTGGACACGGACAAGTTGGCGGCGTACGCGAAGGTGTGCGGCTTCTCGCTGCGCGAGACGCTGCCCGCCACCTATCCCCACATGCTCGCCTTCCCGCTGCACATGGCGGCGATGGCGGACGGGCACTTCCCGTTCGGGGCGGTGGGCCTCGTGCACATCGAGAACCGGATCGTCCAGCACCGCCCGATCGGCACGGGCGAGGAGCTGGAGATCCGCGTGCGCACCACGCCGCTGGAGGCTCATCCGCGCGGACGCGCCTTCTCGTTCGTCTCCGAGGCGCGTGTGGACGGCGAGCTGGTGTGGGAGGACGTCAGCCGCTACCTGCGTCGCGGCGGCGGCGGCTCCCAGGCACAGGAGAGCGGCGCCTCGACCGCCACCCCGCAGGGATCTGCGGGCCAGGTCGGCGGCGAGTCCCCCATCGGCGGACCGACCGAGGAGCAGGAGCTCTCCGGAGGCGCCGAGTGGAAGCTGCCGGGCGACCTCGGTCGCCGCTACGCGTCGGTGTCGGGCGATCGCAACCCGATCCACATGCACTCGCTGCTCGCCAAGCCGCTCGGCTTCCCGCGGGCGATCGCGCACGGCATGTGGACGAAGGCGCGCTGTCTGGCGGCGCTGGAAAGCCGCCTTGCCGACGCGTTCAGCGTGGATGTGCGCTTTCGCAAGCCGATCCTGCTGCCGGCACGGGTTGTGTTCACGAGCGCCGGGCAGGGGCAGCAAATCGATTTCGCGGTACGCGACGCCAAGCGGGGCGCACCGCACCTGGAAGGCCATACCCAGACGTTGACGCCCGCCGAGCAAGCGACAGGAGGAAGCGAAAAGTGAGCGGTGAACAGAACAGAGGC
Organism: Solirubrobacteraceae bacterium; assembly: GCA_051955355.1. Taxonomy (GTDB): domain Bacteria; phylum Actinomycetota; class Thermoleophilia; order Solirubrobacterales; family Solirubrobacteraceae; genus Palsa-744. Next base: position 7,457 of record JBQCGU010000030.1, read on the forward strand.
ATCGCCGAGCGCAGCATGGGCATCGGGCTGCGGGCGCTGACGCGCCTGTCGGGCTCGACCGTGCTCGACCGGGTGGGAGCGCGCAAGCCGGTGGAGCGCGCGCTGTACACGATGACCAAGAACGGCTTTCGCTCGGCGACCGCCGCCAGCCGCACATTCAAGACGGCGCAGAAACTGACCGGCCCGGCGCGCCAAACGCCCGGCAAGCCGCGCAGCCTGTTCGACGTCACACCAGACGACGAGCAGCAGATGCTGCAGGAGGCGGTCAAAGACTTCGCCGCCGAGAAGGTTCGCCCGGTGGCCCAGGACGCCGACACGGCGTGCGCCACCCCGGCGGAGCTGCTCGGGGAGATCAACGAGCTGGGCGTGAACATGCTCGGCGTGCCCGAGGAGCTGGGCGGCGTGATGCACGAGCGTGCGGCGGTGGCGAGCGTGCTGATCGGCGAGGCGCTCGCGCACGGGGACATGGGTGTGGCCTACGCGGCGCTTGCCCCCGGAGCGGTGGCTACAGCGATCGGACGCTGGGGCACGGCTGAGCAGGAGTCCACCTACCTGCCGTCGTTCACCGGCGAGGACGTTCCGGCGGCGGCGCTGGCGGTGCTCGAGCCAAAGCCGCTGTTCGACCCGTTCAAGCTCTCCACGCGCGCGCGGCGCGAGGGCGGGGACTGGGTGCTCGACGGCGTCAAGTCGCTCGTGGCGCGTGCCGGGGAGTGCGAGCTGTTCGTCGTGGCGGCAGAGGCGCAGGGCGTCGGTCCGGCGCTGTTCGTGATCGAGTCGAGCACGAGCGGCCTGTCGGTTGAAGCAGAGCCGGCGATGGGCTTGCGGCCCGCGGCAACCGGTCGTCTGGTGCTCGAGGGCGTGCGCGTGCCGGGTGGCGCGCTGATGGGCGAGGGCGAGCGCGCCTGCTACGAGGAGTGCGTGCAGCGCGCGCGCATCGCCTGGAGCGCGCTTGCGGTGGGCACCGCCCAGGCGGTGCTCGACTACGTGATCCCGTATGTCAACGAGCGCACGGCGTTCGGCGAACCGATCTCAAACCGCCAGGCGGTGGCGTTCTCGGTGTCGGACATCGGCATCGAGACCGACGCCATCCGCCTGTCCACATACCGGGCGGCGAGCCGCGCCGACCAGGGCAAGAGCTTTGCCCGCGAGGCGGCGCTCGCCCGGCGGCTGGCGGCGGCGAAGGGCATGAAGATCGGCTCCGACGGCGTGCAGCTGCTCGGCGGCCACGGCTTCGTCAAGGAGCACCCGGTGGAGCGCTGGTATCGCGACCTACGTGCGGCGGGCGTCATGGAGGGCGCCCTGCTCGTCTAGGCGAAGGCTTCGAGCGAATAGAGAGACAAATGATCAATCTGGAGATACCAAACAAGTTCAAGCCGCTCGTCGCCCAGGCAAACGAGGTGGCGGGCAACGTGTTCAGGCCGATTTCGCGCAAGTACGACGAGGCGGAGCACTCCTATCCCAAGGAGCTCGACATGCTCGCTTCTGTCATCGACGGGATGAACGACGGCAGCGACATCGGCGGCGCGGGCGCGGCGGGTGTAAGGCGCGAGAAAGACGACAACCACGACGGGTCCAACCGCAACGGCACGAACCTCTCCACGGTGCTCGGCATCATCGAGCTGTGCTGGGGCGACGTGGGCCTCTTGCTGTCGATGCCGCGCCAAGGTCTCGGCAACTCCGCGATCGCGTCGGTGGCAACCGAGGAGCAGCTGGAGCGCTACGGCGGCAAGTGGGCGGCGATGGCGATCACCGAGCCCGAAGCGGGCAGCGACTCGGCGGCGATCCGCACCACCGCGGAGCTCGACGGCGACGAATACGTGCTCAACGGCGAGAAGATCTTCGTCACCTCGGGCGATCGCGCCGATCTGATCGTCGTGTGGGCGTCGCTCGATCGCTCGAAGGGACGCGCGGCGATCAAGTCGTTCATCGTCGAGCGGAGCAACCCCGGGCTGAAGCTCGACCGTCTTGAGCACAAGCTGGGCATTCGCGCGTCGGACACGGCGAACTTCCGCCTGGAGAACTGCCGTGTGCCCAAGGAGGCGCTGCTCGGCAGCCCCGAGATCGACGTCAAGCAGGGCTTCGGCGGGGCGATGCAGACGTTCGACAACACGCGTCCGCTCGTCGCCGGGATGGCGGTGGGCGTTGCCCGCGCGGCGCTGGATGAGACGCGCAAGCGCCTTGCCGAGGCGGGCGTGGAGATCGACTACGACACGCCGGCGCTCGCCCAGCACGCAGCAGTGGCGCGCTTCTTGGAGATGGAGGCGGACTGGGAGGCGTCGCGCCTGCTCACGCTGCAGGCGGCGTGGATGGCGGACAACGGCAAGCCCAACTCGCTGCAGGCGTCGATGGCGAAGGCGAAGGCGGGCCGCACGTGCGTGGAGGTGACGCTCGGCTGCGTGGAGCTGTGCGGGAGCGTCGGATACGGCGAGAACGAGCTGCTCGAGAAGTGGGCGCGCGACGCGAAGATCCTCGACATCTTCGAGGGCACGCAGCAGATCCAGCTGCTGATCATCGCGCGCCAGCTGCTGGGGAAGAGCTCGGCTGACCTGCGCTAGCCTCGCCTGCGTGAGCGAGGCGGGCACAGTGAGCGACGACGGCGACGAGCACAACGACGGCGTCGAGCCGGCGTCGGGAGCGGAGGGCGAGCGCACGATCGACTTCGAGCAGGCAGGCCTGCTCGGAGGGTTGCAGGGAGAGCAGCGCAGCGAACGGCTGGCGCTGCTCTCCCATCTGCACGAGGAAGGCGTGCCGCTGTCAGAGCTCGAGCGCTACACGGCGGAGGGAACGATCATGTTCCTGCCGGCAGAGCGCGTGATCGGCGGCAGCGAGCGCTTCACCGCGTCGGAGCTCGTGCAGCGCAGCGGCTCCGATCTGGACTTCCTGCTCACCGCACGCCGGGCGATGGGGTTGCCGATCCCCGAAGAGGACGAGCCCGCCTACATCCAAGCCGACCTCGAGGCGTTGCAGATGGCGCACGTCGCGCGCGCGGCGGGGATATCCGAAGAGGACATCCTCGACCTCATGCGCACGCTCGGGCGCGGCCTGTCGCAGGCGGCGGAGGCGATGCGCGCGATCGTGTTGCGGCTGGTGCTCGAGCCGGGTGTGAGCGAGCAGGACCTGGCGCGCCGCTATGCGGAGGCGGCGGCGGCGCTGTCGCCGATGATGGGTCCGCTGATCGGCAACCTGCTGACGCTGCACCTGCGCCAGATGGCGGAGAGCGAGGTGATCAGCGCGGCGGAGCGCAGCGGTGGCGTGCTGCCGGGCTCGCGTGAGATCGCTGTGTGCTTCGCCGACCTCGTGGGCTTCACGCGTCTGGGCGAGGAGCTTCCGCCGGCTGACCTGAGCCGCCTGGCGGTGCGCCTGGAACAGATGGCGATCGAGATCGTCGAGCCCCCGGTGCGCCTGGTGAAGACGATTGGAGACGCTGCGATGCTCGCCTCCCTGGAGCCCGAGCCGCTGCTCGACGCGGCGCTCAGCCTGCTCGATGCGGCGGACTCCGAGGGCGAGCACTTCCCGCAGCTGCGCGCCGGCGTGGCGCTCGGCCCGGCGCTGAGCCACGCGGGCGACTGGTTCGGGCGCCCGGTGAACCTCGCAAGCCGCATCACCGCCGTCGCTCGCCCGGGCAGCGTGCTGACAGAGCGTCAGGTGAACGAGGCGGCGCGCGACCACTACCGTTGGTCGTATGCGGGCGAGCGTCGGCTGGCGGGCATCCGCGGGCCGGTTCGCCTTTACCGCGCCAGGCGCTTGGCGCCGGCGTAGTGCGGCGCTCGCTGGCCATCGCCGCCACGCTCGCGTGCGCGCTGGGCAGCTCATCCGCCTTTGGCAGCCCGCGCGCACCCCGCCTGCTCACCGGCTTTCTGGCGACGCCCACCGATCAGCTCTCGGTGCCGGGTGCGCTGGCGGGCGCGGAGATCACTCCGGAGGGCGACCTGTACACGGGATGGGCGGAGTACGAGTTGCGCTTCGGCGGACACCTGCGAGCGTGGAACCAGCCCACGCGCACGTTGCCCGACCCGGGTGTGCCTTTGCTGTCGAGCACGCTGCACGACGGTCCGGTGCTCTACACGCAAACGGTGTTCGCCGTGGCGGTGGGGGGCCGTCCGGTGGCGTACGAGACGGTGAGCGCCGCCAATCGCTCGCCACATGCACGCTGGATGAAGGTGGCGATGGAGATCGCCTACACGCGCGGGCGCCAAGTGCACGGGACACACGGATCGACAACAGGCGCCTTCCGCTACGAGCGCCCGGCGCAGAGCGTTGGGATGGGCTTCTACAACCAGCCGGGGGAGATGTTCTCGCCCGCGTTCGCCTACTCGGTGAGAGGACGAGACCTAGATCGCTCGGGCTTGCTGCTGGCGCGCGGCCCGGATCGTTCGAGCAGGCCGCTTGGCACGCTCGCCGTCAACACACCAACCGCAGCTCACGACGGACGGCTGTTCGAGGTGCGCTTGAAAGCTCACAGCCGGATCGCCCTGACGTGGAAGATCCCGTTGCAGCCACCGCGCGCCACCATGGCGAGCGATCGCCTGCTCGACCGCATCTCGCTCGCTCGTGCCCGCCGCCGGTTGGAGCGCATGTGGCGGGCGGAAGAGAGGGGCATGACGAGCATCAGCGTCCCCGAGGCGCGGGTGAGCGCTGCCTATCGCGCTTCGGTGCTCGAGATCCTCGGGTCGCGCTATCGCGGCGCATCGGGCTGGGTGCAGACGACGAACAAGCTCCAATACCAATCGTTCTGGCTGCGCGACGCGGCGCTGCAGACGCAGGCTTTGGACCTCGTCGGCTTGCACACGCAGGCTGCTCAAAACCTCGCGTTCCTGGCTGGCTTCCAGCGATCGGACGGTTTGTTCATCAGCCGCTCCCAGCAATACGACGGGTGGGGGCAGGCGTTGTGGACGCTTGCCGAGCACGCGCAGCTGACCGGAAGCCCCGGTTACGCGACGGCGCAGCTCGGGCGAATGCAGGCGGCGATCGTCTGGCTTTCACAAACCACTGCGCTCGAACCGCTGGGGCTGCTTCCGGCGGGCGACCCCGGCGACGACGAGCTGGCGTTCGGGCACATCACGGGAGACGACCTGTGGGCGGCAGCCGGGTTGCGCTCGGCGATCTCGGACGCCACGCTGGCTGGGCGCGCTGATCTCGCCGCAGCATGGCAGGCGGTCGACAACCGTTTCGAGGCGGCGCTCGCTCGGGCGATCGCAGCGGCGCTGGCGCGAGCCGGTCACATCCCCCCGGTGCTCGACGGCGTGGGCGGCCAGGATTGGGGCAACTACTACGCGGCGTATCCGGTGCAGGTGCTCCCGGCGTCCTCTTCGGCGGTGAGCTCGACGCTCGCATGGGCGCGAGAGCACATGGTGGGAGGCGTGCCGACGTACAACGACGGGCACAGCCTGCACGGCTATCTCGGATTCCCCCTGTTCCAAACCGAGCTCGAGGCGGGCGACGCAGCCGGTGCGGTGGCGGGCTTGTATGCCGAGCTGGCGCACACCACCTCGACGTACGGCGGGTGGGAGTGGTCGATAGCCCCGTTCGGCTTCCGCGGATCGACGAGCAACCTCTCGCCACACGGCACGTTCGCCGCCGACTACATCGCGCTGCTGCGCAATCTGCTCGTGGAGTATGTCCCCGGTGGCACGCCGAGAGGCGGCGTGCCCGGCGGCGGGACGCCCACCAGGCCAAACGAGGTGCGCCTGCTCGGCGGCGCAAGCCCGGCGTGGCTGGCGCCCGGGCGGCGCATCGCCGTGAGGGACGCTCCAACCGAGCAGGGAAGCGTGTCGTTCACCGAGCGCTCCAGCGCACATGGAGAGACGCTGAGGTGGCGCACATCGCTGCATTCGGGCGCCTTGTTGGTTTGGGTGCTCCCACCCTGGGCGCGACACGCACGTCTCGTCGGCGGCGGGCGTGCCGGTTCGGAGATCGTGCTGCCATCCCGCTCAGGCGTGCTCTCGGTGACCTTCGACGGCCACCGCCCCGCGCAGTCGTACCTCTCCACCGTGGTGGCGCTGAACGCTCTCTATCGCGCTCACGGCGAGCGAGCGCCGCTCGTTTCGGCTTCGCGCTGAAGATCCTCGCGTCGTATTCGCCAGAGCAGATAGGCGACGACCGCGAGATTCACGATCAGCCCGCCGATCTTCAACGGCGTGGCGCTCTTGCCGATCTCCCAGATCTCCGGGATCAAGAGCAGCGATGTGGCGATCACCGTCAGCCACTCGCCCCAGCGCCGGCGGCGGAACAGCCCGTACGCCTCGACGCCCTCGAGCGCGCCATAGGCGAGCGCGACGATCCCGAAGAAGACATCCTGGCTGGGGCTGATGTGGCGGATCCGATCGAGCACCTTGTGGATGCCGTTGCTGTTGGGGTTGAGGCCGAGATGTCGCGCGAGTTCGGAGATGCGTTCGGCCCAGTTGGCGTGTGGGTGAGTGACGAGTGCGATTCCGAGCGCGATCAGCAGGGCTGCGCGCACGGCGCGCTCGGCTGCGATCCAAGGCAGCAGCCGGTCATGGCGGCGGACTGGGCTTAAGCCAACCCGAGCCGACATGGAAGATCCTCGAGCGAGTACAAGATCTCGGCGCCGGCGCGCAGCAGCGCCTGCTCGTCATTGTCGGCGGTGTAGCCGAACACATGCATGCCGGCGGCGACGGCGGCTTGCACGCCGAGCGTGGTGTCCTCGACGACGACGCAGCTCGCCGTAGGCGCGCCCATCGTCTCAGCGGCGTGGAGGAACAGGTCGGGTGACGGCTTGCCGTGCGGCACGAGCTCTGCCGAGAAGCGGGTGTCGTCCGGGAAGAAGCGATCGAGGCCGGTGAGTGCGAGCGACAGACGAGTCTTGGAGAGCCTGCCCTGTGAGGCGACGCACACGGCGATGCCCGCTTCGCTGATGCGCTGCACGGCTTCGGCTGCGCCGGCTATCGGGTTCAGATGCTGGCGGAACAGATCGGCACGCTCGCCGGAGAACCGCCCGAGCCAGTCGTCGGGCAGTGGGCGGCCGAGCTTTGACTGCGCCTTTGCGAGGACGCCGGCCATCGTCATGCCGCGGTAGTCATCGCGGGCTTGTGCGAGCGTGGTGGGCAGGCCTTCGGCGGTCAACATCCTGGCGAGCACGCCGTTCGATATGTCCTCGCTGTCGACGAGCACGCCGTCGCAGTCGAAGATGACGAGCTTGACATCCGCGGCGCACATCGGCGCGCCTCGGGGAGCTCCGGTCATCGCTCGAGCGTCCATGCGGTCAGGAGGATTGAGGCAGCTTGCGCCGCCCGCCGCGCTCGAGGGCCGGGGCGGAGGGCGGCGGCACGACCGGCCCGACGTCCCCGTCGGGCGCCTCGTCGAGATCGACGATCACGGGCGCATGATCGCTTGGCCCGCTGCCCTTGCGTGCCTGCCGGTCCACCCATGCTGCTCGAACACGGTCCGCCACAGGGCTGCTGGCGAGCACCAGGTCGATTCTCATCCCGAGATCCCGATGGAACATGCCGGCGCGGTAGTCCCAGTAGGTGAACACGCGCTCGGTGGGCCAGCGGGTGCGAACGATGTCGTGCAGCCCAAGGGCTTGCAGCTCGCCGAGCGCGGCTCGCTCGGCGGGCGTGACGTGAGTCTGGCCGACGTAGGCGCTTGGGTCGAACACGTCGGCGTCGGTGGGCGCGATGTTCATGTCTCCGCACACCATCGCGGCGCCCGGGCCGGCACGCACCATCTCCCTCAGCGCGGCAAGCCAGGCGAGCTTGTAGCGGTAGTGATCGGAGTCGGGGGTGCGTCCGTTGGGCACATACACCGAGTGCACTCGAACGCCCGCGCAGATCGCCGAGACCGCGCGAGCCTCCTGGTGTGGAAATCCCGGTGCGTCCGGGATCCCGAGCGCCACCTCCTCGAGTCCGACGCGCGAGAGGATCGCCACGCCGTTCCACTGCCCTTCGCCGTGCAGCGCGGCGGCGTAGCCGCGAGCGCTCAGCTCCTTGCCGAGCAACTGCTCGCACGCGTCGTCGGTGAGCTTTGTCTCCTGCAGGCAGACGACGTCGGGCTGGCGTTCGTCCAGCCATGGCAGCAGGCGCGGCAGCCGCTGCTTGAGGGAGTTGACGTTCCAGGTGGCGACCCGCACGCGCCGTACGCTAGCGACGCGTCCTCGCCGGTTGTTGCCGGCCTATGTCAGGCAAGCGCGCGAGTGCGTCGGCGAGGATCAGGTGGTGATCGAAGGCGAGCTCTGGCAGTGCGTCGAGGGCAAACCAGCGCGCGTCACTGGCGTCATCAGCGTCTTCCACCGCCGGTTCGCTCTCGATGCTCGCGAGGTAGACGACCGACACGGTCCACCCGCGCGGATCGCGCCCGGGTGTGTCGTACACGCCGAGCAGCTCGAGCTCCTCGACGCGCAGACCGGTCTCCTCCGCCAGCTCGCGCGGCGCGGCATCTGCCACCCGCTCCCCCTCATCGACGAACCCGCCCGGCAACGCCCAGCGTCCCTCAAATGGGGCGCGTGCCCGCTGAACGAGAAGCACTCGCGGCGATTGTGCGGGGTGGGCGAACAACCACGTCGACAGTGAGCATCGGACGTGGACAGCTGCTGCCTGCGCCGGATCGATCGTCGATCATCTGCTCAGTTTGGCGGGTGGACGACGACAGTCGCTCGCAGGCGCTCGTACCGCCTCGCAGTTGGCGCATACGATCCGAGCGCCATGCCGAGCGCGACCTTCTACTTCGATCTTGGATCACCGTTCGCCTACCTCGCGGCGGAGCGCCTGCACGACGTGTTCGACGGGCGGGTCGAGTGGCGACCGGTTTCGCTCGGCGCGCTGTTCAAGCTGACGGGCCGCTCCTCCTGGTCGCTGGGCGACCCCGCGCGTCGTCAGGCTGGGATGGTTGAGGTGGAGCGGCGCGCGCGCGCCTACGGATTGCCGCCGGTACGCTGGCCCGATCCCTGGCCAGGCAACTATCTGATGGCGATGCGAGCCGTGACGTTCGCCCACCGAGAGGGACGGGGTCACGAGTTCACGATGCAGGCGTTCCGCAACGCGTTTCGAGAAGGCAGCGATCTCAGCACCCCCAAGGAGATACGTCGGGCGGCGGCGGACGCCGGACTTGATCCATGGGCTGTCGAGCGTGCAACGCAAGAGTCCGACGTCAAGCTCGCCCTCAGGGACACCACCGCCACTGCGCATCAGCTCGGAGTCTTCGGGGTGCCCACCATCGTGATCGATGGCGAGCTGTTCTGGGGCGACGATCGCCTCGAGGACGCGGCGGCTCACGCGGGAACGACCCAGAGCGGTTAGGGCTCGCCTGCGTTCACGTCGCCGACGCAAGCGTTCCCTACGGCAAGCACCTGCCCGAAGGGATCTGGGGGGAATGGAGCTAGCCGGACTCGAACCGGCGACCTCCTGGGTGCGATCCAGGCGCTCTCCCAACTGAGCTATAGCCCCGCATCATCGATGCCCGCGAGCAGTCGGCTCTGGGAAGTGTAGTCGTCTGGATGATCGGGCTGCGCGTCCAAGAAGATCGAAGGAGGTGATTGGTGTCGAGTGCTCTCGTCAAAGTCCAGAGCCTTATGCGCCAACGGTGGTCTGACGCCCAGTATGGTGTTGGGGCGCATGGGACTGCTGGATGACGCCATTCGCGAGCACTTGGAGCTCAAGCGCCTCAAAGGTGCTGATCCGGGGGACGTGTCTCGCAAGGAACGAGAAGCACTGGGCGAGGCTGAGCCGGAGGGGCAAGCCGGTGCAGGTGCTTACGAGGAGGACTACGACGAGCTTCAGGATGAGCCCGTTCGGTCTACCCAAGGCGAGCCCGCGGAGCCCGCCGGACTCGCCTCTGTTCGGTCGGGGCAGGAGACGATCGAGCTGGACATGGAGTCGGTGCTGGCGACCGATCGGCCGTCTGCGGTCGAACCGGAGGAGTCGGAGAGCGAGACCGCGGCAATTGGGCATCCAAGACACGCCCCCGACCCGGAGGACTCGCTGGACTGGGAGATGCCGGCTGAGCAGGAGCTCAACGAGCCGCGCGACGATGTGGATGCGAACGAGGACGAGCAAGTCGAGGACGTTCTCGAGGAAACCCCCGACTTCTTGCGCGAGACCCCCGAGCAGGACCGCCTCTGGTTCGAGCAGCGCCCGCCCCGCGACTTCGACTTCAACGAGTAGCTCGAGGCGTCATTCGTAGTCACGTGCCGGATACGGGGCGTAGAGTGCGTATATTGAGCCCCCTGGGGCCATAGCTCAGCTGGGAGAGCGCCTGCTTTGCAATCGAACTGCCCGAGCGGGCTGTAGCACCTGATTCTCGGGGCCGTCAGAGGACTTCTGGTTGTTGCGCTCGCCGTCCGAATACAACGGGATTGGGGGTGATCCGATGGCTTTTGGGCAGCAAAGGCGGGGTGCTGCCCAATACGAGGACAGGCGACGTGGAGCGGTAGCGTTTCGTCCGATGTCTGTATATCTGCAAGGGGCCGTATGGCCGGGACGCGAAGCAAAGCCGCGCAGCTACCGAGAAGAAGTCGGGTGCCTCGTGGAATACGACGGGCAGACGTGTCTTTGGCGGTTCGCAGCCGGGTTGGCCTCGGTCGTCTCGATTCCTGTCTTGAGCGTCGGCGCGTTTGTCGCAGGTCTCTACATAGCCGACCTTCACGACACTGCTCGCGTAGTGCTGGCGGCGATCGTGACGCTTGGCGGCACATGGCTCGCTGAACGCATTCGGCAGCGGCGTCCTTGGAGGAGCCTCGTCACGACCAGACTCGCCTCCTACGAGGACGCCAGCGCACCGGGTGACCTAAACGCGGTGATTAGGATTGCCGATTTTGATCGGGCCAGTCGCGTGCTGAGACGGGCAAAGCTCTACCCGTTTGGTGGGACGCATCTGCCGGAAGGTCTGCCCGGAGCACCCGACCTCGACCTCAAACTCATCGTGCATCGCTCAGCTCGATGGCATGCCCCTAACGCGCCAGAGATCTATCTTCAGGTCATAGACTGCTTTCGTGCAGCAGGTATCAGGGCGTGTGTTGCTGGCGAGGATGTAGCGGCTGATTCGGGCTCTGCCTGAGAAACTTTTGGGTCTGCTGGGGTGAGCCTGTTGGAGTCAGCGTCGGATCGGGATCTTTGGCTCTGCGTTGTCGCTGCCACGCGCTACGCCGTGCAGACGCGACCTAACTCGTCTCGGCTATAGCGATCTCGGTAGGTCTTGTTGCCGATGCGCGCGTAGACCTGGCTCGAAGGCACGGGATTACCATCCGCTCGGGCGTAGAGTGCCCGTCGATTGATCTCATCGGCCAAGTCGCGTGCGTACATACAGCCGTTTTCGGCAAGGAGAATGTCTATCGCTTCGTGCAGCTTCATGGGAACATGATAGCCCATCTAAATGCCTCGTAAACCAATGGCGACCAGCGCGTCGCCATGACGAGCACGATAGCCCTGAGAGCCGTTCAAAGGCGTTCTAACGAAATTACATGACCTAGTCTTAGTGATTCCGTTTGTCCAAAAATCCTATATTAATACCAAAGTAGAGGTCAAAATAAATTTTTGGGTCGCGCGGGCGGCTGGTAGCCTTCTGGGAGATGGCCGTCACCAGGGCACATACTCCCAACTTCACCCGCATTAGCAATCATCCAGAGCGAGATCCGTCGATGGCTTTGGTTGCACTCCGTCGTGGTCGCCCGCTTGGGCGACCGCTCACGCTGCTAGAGCGTATCGCACTTGCGGTTGCATCGGCGGCACCCACGCACCACCTCGTAATCTCGACAACAGATGCAAGTAGAGAGAGCCTTGCTCGCGCATTTACGCTTTGGGTTAGGCGCCTAGAACGGTACAAAGCTCGATCCTACAAGAACCTTATCTACATTGGGACGGCGGCGCAGGGCTTGGGAGATGGAGGCTACCATTTACACCTGCTGCTTTGGAACTACCTCCATGCCCCCGTTTTACACGGCCAAGCAAAGGCCCTGAACCTTGGCAGATCGCATATAACAAAGGTAAAGGCCGATCCGATGAATGTTCTTACCACCGTATCCTATGTTCTTGGTCAGCAGGAGGAAGTTTTTGGTAGTAGGAAGCACCGATTGAATCAGCCCCGCGAGAAGGGCAAGCGGCACTATTTTCATCCTCATCTCAAGACCTTGCAGAAGCATAGGCCAGAACTTTTTGTCGCGCTCAAAGTGGCAAAGGACAAGTCTATACCTGACGAAAGGTTCTTTTTACTCCTGCCTAGTTTTATTAAGAAGTTATATATATAGAGCGAGGCAGAAGTCGAGAAGGGAGGTTATGTTAGGGCTCATAGCGTGAGAAAACCAAAAAGAATGGCTCATTCCGAGGTAGGCTTTAGACTATCGGCAGTGGAGTCCTCGGATATCGAGCCCTCCGATTATTTTAGAAACGTTGCTCATTCCTTGCCGGAGAGATAGGTTGAAGCGCAATCTGTGTAGGCTTCTCAAGGGTGCGGGGTTTCGCGGGCCTAGTTGGGCGCGTACTTCTCAATTGCAGAGGTTCTTGTACTATCATCTGACGATTTAGTTGGCGACTTGGAGGCTTCAGTTTAGAGTCCTGCTTAATCTCAAAACACTCCGTCGGTGTATTTGCGGCGCTGGCTAGGCTGAGGTACCTGAATCCTTTTCGGTGGTCTCGGTGCCTTCAACGCCTACACCCTTGAACAGCTCGCTGGCGGGCACTCCGAGACCATTGGCGATCTTGGCAACCACCGAGACCTTCGGATCGCGCCTGCATGTCTCGATGCGAGCGATGGTCGTCAAATGAAGGCCCGCTTGATCGGCCAGGCATTCTTGCGTAAGCCCATGCTCGGCGCGTAGGCGGCGCAAGTTCTCGGCGAAGACAGCCAGCGGCTCCATGCCGCGAAGCCTTCCGTCTGAGACCACGCTATGCTATAGCCAGTTGGCTATAGGACTTCTTCCGCTATTTACCCGAGGACCATGAGCAACCCCTCAGATAATAAGTGCGCTCGCTACCAAGAGTTCCTACCAAATCCCGAACTTAGTCGCCGTGTATTCGAAGTTACTACACAAAGAGGGCATAAGGTCATAGGCAGCATTGAGACAGCACGAGAAGAACTTCGACAGACTGATACGACACGCTCCGTTTGTTCGATTCCTTTGCCGACAGTTACGACTCTCATACGTATAGGTGCCATATGCCTGATTGTGGCTTTTTTGGTAAGTGGCTGTGGGGGCGTCGATAATAGTCGCCCCAAAGCGTCCCCCACATCTTCACATCTCTATGTACGGCCTAAGGTCGCCGCTTGCATATCTAAATGGAATGAAGCAATCGCCGGAAATGGGCCGATCCCCATTGGGGCCAATGTATCGGGCGCATTGAGACAGCTCGTAACTACTACGTCGCCTTATGCCTATGTTACCGTCGCTCTATCCTCCCGAAGTGGATCACTTGCTAACGCAATGTTTCCGCCCGGAACGTGCATGGTGTTCTTGATGAATAGCCGACTGATCCTTATGCCGTTCTCCGAGGCGGGGCCAGGTGGACGCCTCGAATGGTTGACTATTAGTCCGCCCATGCTTCGTACACCCATCGAAGCAAAACGCACTCCCAATGCGACATTTAATCTTGCGGATTATACGCTAACAGCGCGTGGAGAACCGGAGGGTACGACGGAATCGGAAACCGAAACGACGACGACCACGACCACATCAACGACGGAGGAACAAACCGAAGCGACCGCGCCGCCAGGGACCGTTGCCGCCAAAGTGATCAAGTGCCTTAATGCGGCGTATCCCGAACGTGAGCCAGCGCCGCAGGAGTCGATACCGACTTACGAAGAATCGGCTGAAAATACTTATGGCGCAGAAAAGGTTGTGCATTTCTCGATACCTATTATGGGCACCGGACTGCTATGGATATATGATTCACCGACAGCTGCGCATAGCGCATATCTCATGCTGAAGCGCGGAATATATAGTAAAGAACCGGGCGAATATAAAGAACCAGGAGAATATAGAAAAGGGGCACTATCGGTTGCCCAAGCAGGTGATGGGGTTGTACTTCATATTCCGAAGCGAAGATCTGAAGGTGAAGAACGAGAATCCGAACTCGAAAAAAGAACATCTAGCGGTGAACTAGCCAACTTTTTGGCAGAACACTGTCCCCAAGAGCTATAGGCGTCGAGTCGCATTACGGCTAAATTGATGGGCTAGCTTAACTGTCTGCGAGCCCAGCGGCAACGTATCAAAGTGAACTCGCGGAATGCAGGTACAGAATGTTACGACGCTCTTGCTACATTAGTACATAACTAACTGCCGCCAAATTAATTTTCGACCGGTGCGCAGCGTAACGTACCGTTTGATGCGTGAAACGTTACGCACCAAACCGAACTGGCACCAACGAAGGGTGCGATGCGCCCCTCCAGCCGTGGGCCTCCGAAAAGCTTTCTCTTGCCGCGTCTGCACCTAACGGGGGTACAGGCGACGTCAGATACGTTGTTTCCGACGCGGACGTTGAGCGCATCGCTCGGCGAACGGTCGAACTCCTTGGTAGGCAGCCAATCGATGCGGACTGGATGACTGCTGCCCAGGTGGCGTCGATTTTGGGTGTATCCCGTGATGCCGTCTATGGAATGGCGGATCGGCTGGGCGCTGTACGGCTTGGTGGTGGAACGCGCCCAAGGCTCCGTTTTGAGGCCCGGCGGGTGCAGGAAGCGATGACCGTTCGCTCTGACAGCAAAGGGTCACAAGAGCAGGAACCCAGCACCGTTGCAAGGGATCCCACCAATTGCCGCCGTAAGCGAATGGGCAGCAGTCCCGCGCTGCTGCCTATAAAGGGCCATCAGAGCCCTGGTGAGAACGCCGCGGGACGCTCGTGACGGGCGCTCAACGCTTCGCCCGCTGCTCTTGCTTTGCAGCGTGGGTTACGGCGTCGGCAAGCTGGTTCAGATCGGCACCGAGCGCACGGAGCAAGCGAACCAGAGTGCTCCACCGGGCATCACGCCGCCCGCCCTCGATGTTGGACACATACGCCTCACTGGTGCCTGCACGCTCAGCGAGCGCCTTCTGCGTTATGCCTGCCCGGTCGCGTAGCGCGCGTATCGCCCTTCCGAGGACGCGCGGATCGTCGATGTTGTCGGAGTCCATGAGCAGTGTCGGCGGCGACCGTGACTTGCGATATCAGGTGTGTTGCTGTATTGTGTCCGCACACACAATAAGTGGCGCCCGCGGTGCGCAAACACCCGGGCGCCTGGCACCGAAGACCAAGGCTTCGGCACGCAGGCCACGATATCCGTTTGAGCCTTCGCGGTCAGCTCGCCCAGAGCACGCGGTCTTCGGTGTCTCCCACCAAGGAGGAACCGACATGACCGCCATCCTCATCCCCGCCGAGGCCGTGCTGATCTTGCGCGCCGCGCTGCTTGGCGAGCTGTACGCCCCAGCCGAAATGCTCTGCGATGCAAGCCAAGTCTGGGATCGCCAGAAACATCCGGAGGACTTCCTGGTGGCGCTCGGCGAGCTTGACCGCTGCCGCGCAGCGCTGGACGTGTTCGGCTGGGGAGAGCCCGCTAAGCAGGAGCCGGTGTTGCTCGACCTCGACACACACCGACAGGTGATCGTGAGGGCGCTACAGGTGCAACTCGGCGTCGAGCACGAATACATGAAGGAAGACCCCGAGGCGGATGAAGTGGCGGTCCGTCGCCAGAACGAGATAGCCGCGCGCAACGCACAGATCATCGAAGCGTTCATGGCGGCGCACGGGCTCGCGGAGCGTGCGTGATGCCCCGTCCAGCCACAGGGCAGGTCGTGGTGGACAAGCGCAGGCGCAGCCCGACGTTTGGGCTGCGCTTCCGCGCCTACGGCAGACGCGAGTACGTGACACTCGGCACAGCCCATGAGGGCTGGACACATGAGAAGGCGCACACGGAGCTACAGAACGTGCTTGCCGACGTGCGGCGCGGCATCTGGCAGCCACCAGCTCCTCAAGTCGTGCAGGCCCCCCGACAGGTGCCGACGTTCCACGAGTTTGCCACCGAGTGGTTCGAGCGGCAGAAGCTAGAGGGTGGACGCCAAGGCAAAGGGCTAGCCAAGAAGAGTCGGCACGACCTCGAATGGCGGCTCTCAAACCACCTGCTGCCCGTCTTTGCACGCAAGCGGCTCGATCAGATTACGGTCGAGGACGTGGACCGTTACCGGCTCGCCAAGGTGCGCGAAGACAAGATCGGCGCCACGTCGATCAACAAGACGCTCACCACGCTCGCCGCGATCCTTGAGACAGCCGTGGAGTACGAACTGATCGACCGCAACCCGGCGCGCGGCAAGCGTCGGCGGCTTCCTGCTGTCCAACCGCAGCGGTCATGGCTAGATCGCGCTGAACATATCGCTGCGCTACTCGACGCAGCAGGTCAACTCGACAGCAAGGCGAGGGTCCATCGCGGCCAACGGCGCGCGCTGCTGGCAACGCTCATCTTCGCTGGCCTGCGGATAGGCGAGGCGCTGTCGCTCAAGCGCAGCGATATCGACCTTGCTCGTGGTACGATCACCGTCAGAACGTCCAAGACGGACGCTGGCGTGCGCACCGTCTACGTGCTCCCCGCGCTCCGCGATGAGCTGGACGCCTATCTCGCGGGGCTGGACCTTTCTCCCCGCGCGCTCGTGTTCGGCGTGTCCACGGGCAAGCCCCAGAGCGCCAACAACTTCCGCCGCCGCGTGCTCGCCGAGGCGGTGACGCTAGCAAACGCGCGAGCGGCCACGGAAGGCACCAAGCCGCTGCCCGAGAAGCTGACGCCCCACTCCTTGCGCCGCACTTTCGCCTCGCTGCTCTTTGCGGTCGGTGAGGCGCCGCCTTATGTCATGGCGCAGATGGGCCACACCACAGCGAACCTCACTCTCACTATCTATGCCCGGCAAATGGACCGGCGGGACGGGGAGCCCGAGCGCTTGAAGGCGCTCGTGGAGGGCCGTGAATGGGCAGTATTGGGCAGCAGCGGAACCTTCCGACGCCCTCAAGGTGGTCCGTGCGACCAGCGCGAGGAGCGAAGATCGGCCCTATAGCGCGTATATTGAGGGGTGACGGGGCCATAGCTCAGCTGGGAGAGCGCCTGCTTTGCAAGCAGGAGGTCGCCGGTTCGATCCCGGCTGGCTCCATTCAGACAGTCGTCTGCTAGGGCGGCTACTCGGCCAGTTCGGTGTCCGCGGGAGTCGCCAGTAGTTGCGCGAGATGCTCCAAGCGAGGGCGCAAGTCGGGTAGCTCGCGTTTGACCACGTCCCAGACGAGAGCAAGGTCTACGCCAAAGTATTCGTGGATCAGCTTGTCGCGCATCCCAGCGATCTGTCGCCACGGCACAGCTGGATCGCGCGCTCGCGTCGCATCGGATATCCCCTTCACGGCCTGCCCAACGATCTCGATGTTGCGGATCACGGCATCCTGGGTCTTTGCGTCGGAGAAGAACGCTTGCTCTCCATCGACCGTGTAGCGCACGATGGCGTCGATCGCATCGATGGCGTGCAGCAGATAAACACGCTCGTCCTTCACAGGGCGATCGCGTCAGTGTTGATGCGCTCGCGCAGATGCGGGCTTACGCCGCCGTCGCTAAGCACGTCAACACGAGAGCCAAGCATCTCTTCGAGGTCCTGCCAAAGCCCCACGAGATCGAGCAGGCTGCGTCCTGGCTCCATCTCGACCAGCAGATCGACATCGCTGTCTGGAGCAGTTTCTCCTCTCGCGGTCGAGCCGAACACGCGCACGTTGCGCGCGCCGTGCGCAGACGCGCAACGCAGGATCTCTGAGCGTCGCTCACGCAGCGAGCGAAGATCGTTGTGCCGCGATGCCGTGCTCATTTCGCCCGATCACGTTACTCCTGCCGACGGTCCCTGGTAGCCGTGGCACGCACTCTTGCAGGCCATGCGACGCAAGCACAAGCCCTAACGGCACTATGCCGCTTCGCCAAGCTGAATTCGGCCACCAGCCACCAGCGCAAACCGGTTCGCGTTGACTTCGGTTGGCTCCACTCCACGTCTTACCCGAATCCTGGCGGTCGAGTTGCACTTGTGGCATCGGGTTGCCGTCGTTCTTACAATGGTTGCGCGCGATCAAGGACGGCGTGAGCAGTTGCGATCTTCATTACCAGCCTACGTGAGCCCTGTATTGGTTGAAAGTCGTGGTGGCGGTAGAAGCTGTGTGCGGCGTCATCGATAGCGTCCACGGCGATCAGGCGTCCGCCAGCGTTCATTGCAGCCCCGGCGATCCGTTCTAGCGCGTCGAGCAGCAGCTGTGTGCCGAGGCCTTGGTTGTGTAGGGCTCTGGTGAGTGCGAGCCGTGCGATGAGATAGCCGGGGACTGTGCTGTATCCCGCGCTGAGTGAGCGCGAGGGCAAGTCGGTGCGCATGAATTGTGTTGGAGCGATCGCGTGGAACGCGACAACGACCGGATCGTTGCTCAGGGTCCACACGGTGACGTGGGCGGTGCCGGCCGCTTGTGCGCGTAGTGCGTCGTGGAGCAACCATCGATCAAGCTCGTCGTGCCCGCAGTCCAGTTTCGCGAGTTCGTGGTGCTCGCCGAGTGGCTGGGATGTCAAGTCGCTCACGCGCGTCTATATGCGCGCGTGCTGCGGGCGGCTTGTTCTAGGCGCGGAGCCGGATCGGCCTGGTCGAGCGCAGCCACCAGCGCGTCGAACTGACCGGCAGGGATCAATGTTTGGTCAGCGCGGCCTAGAACGCGGTCGGCCTCGCGAGATGCCGCTGCCAGCACAAACGCCGAAACCGATAGGTCTCGTGCCTGGGCTGCGCGCAAGATCCGCTCCTCGCTCGCCGGGTCGGCGCGCATCTCGATCCTTCTGGTCCGTGTAGCCACACCTCGATAGTACGGCACTTGTACGGCGATTTCAACACTCATGGCGCATAATCAAGCGAGATCCTTCCGCCGATAAGCCGTGCAAACCGGTTCGCGTTGACTTCGGCTGGCTCCACTCAGACAGCTGTCCGAGTCAGGTAGGTATTTATGCGCCTGTCAGCGGATCTGGAGCAGTTCGACACCGTGGGCCGCGTCTATCCATGCGGTGTCGGCAGTGAGTGCTGGGGAGTCGAGGCGCCTCGCGAGCGCCAAGCAGGCGCGATCGCCGAGTGAGAGTCCGGCATCGCGCGTCATTGGCCGCAGCCGTCCTGCTTCGATGGCGTCATCGACAGTGAATTGCTCGACGGTGAGCGCTCCGCCGAGCAGGCCGCTTTCTCGGAGCTGGGCCGCGAGCTTTGTGGGATCAACGCCTCGGTCAGCAGTTCGGCTGAACACCTCTGCGAGATTGACGGTGGAGACGACGGCGCCATCCGCAATTGCCTCGGCTACAACTTCGGCGCCAGGCTCGTCGCGAAGATAGGCAAGCAACGCCGAAGCATCGAGTACGGCAGCCAACTAGTTGTCCTCCCGTGCAGCTTCGGCGCGTCGCTCGGCGAGCAGCTCCTCCACCATAGATCCCCCAGCGAGATCTCGCAGTACACCGCGATTCTGCTCTGCAACCAGGCGATATGGGCGCAGCCGCAACGAGCCGTCTTGCTCGGTACTCAAGAGCATTTGAGTGCCTGGCTTCAGATTCAGCTCTCTGCGCACCGAGGACGGCAGCACTAGGCGCCCACGCTCACCTATCGTGATACGCCTTCCTACGTGGGCCATATAAGGATCGTACCACACCCTTCATATGTCCCACATCGCATGGAACGACCAGCGTCCGGCGTCGTCCCCTCAATCGACCGTGCGCAGTCCGAGCTTCCGCGCCGCCTTGATCACCCCCGTGTCGAAGCTTGCAACCGAGCCTGAGTGCTCCTGCGCGACAAACAGCACGCAGCAGTCGGGGAGCTTGACGCCGAGGTCTGCCCGTAGTCGCGTTAGGCGTGATGCAACTTCATCTCCGAACGCAAGCTCCCGCACGCCAAGACGCCCCAGCGCTGACTGCGCATCGGCGAGCCTGCCTGCCCGCGCCGGAGCGACGAGCGTCTCCGCGAGCGTGATCGCACTCGCACCCAGCACCTGTCCGTCGGTAGCTTCGAGCAGCCTTACTGCCCTGACGTGGTGCGGATCGTTGCTGTCGAGATGGCCAATCAGCACGCTCGCATCGAGAGCAATCGTCCCTACGGATTCTCGCGCCGTCTCAAGGGCGCTCGGGTTTTCAGGCTCGGTTCCAACCTTCTCGGGATCTGAGCCTCCGAGGGCGCTCACGCCGGCCAGTCTTCGCGCAGCCGCGCAAGCTCACCCGGCCGATAGATGCCGGTGAGCGAACCAGCCGTCTCCTTAACCGCCGTCCCCCGCTCGATCGTCTCGCGCTCGATTGACTTCTGGCCGGCTGACACAAGGCGGAGAAGGCCTGCGGTCGTGGATATCTGGCCACCGACGCTGCGCCTGATCGAGTTGTTCTCGGAGGCCGCCGGTATCAGTGACCGTGTAGCGGGGTCGGGACGCCCACCCGACAGTCGTGCAAACCGGTTCGCGTTGGACTTCAGCGCCGTCGTCCGGCGCCGAAGCTTTCGTCCAAGAGATAATCTTGCCGGTGCCTGCCGACACGCTCACTCGTCAATAGCTTCCTTCGCGTTCCCGGCGTTTGCGTTCATCCTCGCACCACTGATCGAAGCTCTTCTTGAATGCCGGCATCGCACCGATGTCTGTCGAAGGTGAAGGTGACACTACGCTGTGCTGCGAGGGCTGGGGGTAACCTAGTCGTCGCGGACTCCGTGGGTGTTGATAGCGGCTTCGCCGTAGTCTTTGCTCCCGCATACGACGCCTTTCAGCTGCGACTGAAGGAGCGCGCTCCGGTGATTTGTCACTTGTGGTCTCCTGCGCCACGATTGCCAGGCGACCTAGCCCTCGTATGTCCTCCAACAAGGCGCCGAAGTTCTCTGTCTGTATCTCGGGGTCCTGAACCTTCATAGCATTGTGCCATCGTGTGTATAGAACCTTCTGATCTCGCGGATCCACTGGTCCGATCGCGTCTTCCAGTGGCGTGAGTAGCTGCTCGTCAAACTCGGGCAACTCCATGTCACGCCATGCTTGAACGATTTGCTTTGGATATTGCGATAGAAGTAGATCTATCAGGGGTTCAAACTTCGTCGACCCGTCCATAGATGGAAGGCTCCATCGATACTCGCTTGCAGGCGATGATCCATATTGGTCGTCAGGCAAGCTTGGAAACATCCGTGCACGACCGCACGCAGCATGCGAGCTATTACCGAGCGGCATACACCATCAAGGGCTTACTGGAGGTCGCACAGACCGTGCCTGCGCTGCGCGCGGTGGCGGCGTGACTCGTGGGAGAGCGCTTGCTTGTGACCTCAGAGGCGTTTACCCCTGCCTGCGCGCATGGGCACCCCGCGGAGCAGCGTTCTCGACGCTTGGTGGACCGGGAAATCCGACCCGGGCAGCGCTGGGCAGCCCTGACCTCGTGCAGCACGACTCACCGCTTTCCGGCCCGTTGAGAAGTGGTTCGCCGGCTCACCCAACTTGTGCTATCGAAGAGGGCCTTGTGTCCTTCCGGTGGTGAGCGGGCATCCGCGGCACGGGCCGACGCGGGCGCGAAGACCAGCAGTGCAGCGGCGCAGAGGAGCGCGAGTAGCGCCATCGCAAGGCTCGCCTGGAGGCGAAGGTGAGGATGCGGGCAGCCAGCTTCACGGCGCGTGAGCGTCGGTCCGGAGGGCGTGCGGCAGATCTTGAGCTTCTACTTCCACCCGACCGGGCACGGAACCGTCGGGGAGGCGCGGAAGGGCGTGACGCGCCCCGGCCCAAATAGCCGCGCTCGCCGTCTATGGACGAGAGAGGGCGCGGAGCACGACCTTTAGGACTTGAGGAGGCGATTGGCGACCCCGGAGGGAAGGTGCTCCGCCGGAGCAAGCACGATACTTGCGTCATGCGCGACCCACTGTTGGCCGAGGTCTTCGGCTTCCCCGCTGAGAATCAATCCCCCGAGGCTCAGCGACACCGGAGCAACAAGCTCTGCCCGTTCAACAACCGCGTACCGAACTGTACGAAGGACAAGCGAAACGATCCGCTGGGCGTCTGCACGATGCGTGCGGGAGGCGAGCTGGCGATCATCTGCCCCGTCCGATTCCGCGAGGGCGGGCTGGCAATCACGGATGCGGCGGACTTCTTCTTCGCGCCTGGGACTCGCTGGACCTCGCTGGGCGAGATACGCCTCGAGGATGCGGGCGGCTTATCTGCGGGCAACATCGACTACGTGCTGGTGGCCTACGACGAGCATGGGCGCATAACCGATTTCGGAGCCGTCGAGGTCCAGTCCGTCTATGTCTCGGGAAACATCCGGAACCCATTTAAGGTCTATATGCGAGATCCATCGCAGGCCGGCGAAATCGACTGGTCCACTTTGGACCACCCGCCGCGTCCGGATTACCTATCGTCCTCTCGAAAGCGATTGGCTCCCCAGCTTCTGTTCAAGGGTGGGATCCTGAACTCTTGGGGCAAGAAGCAAGCCGTAGCGGTCCACAAGTCATTTTGGGACACATTGCCGTCTTTCAAGGCGGTGCCGCGGGAGGATGCCGATATTGCGTGGCTCATCTACGACTTGGAGAGCGGCGAGGACGGCAGGCTCCATTTGGTGCGTCAGGACATCTGTTACACCGAGTTTCAGGCGACGATGCTCCGTGTGACACAGGCCACTCCCGGCCAGGTTGATGACTTCGTGGTCGATCTACAGGAGCGGCTGAAACAAGCGCTTGATAACGGCGACTCCCAGACCTTCCTTCGCCTCGATGTATAGCGGCACGCAGCCAGAGCTTCTTCCGTCGTCCCAACACATCGTCAACGTTGCGTCTGTCCCGCATCGCAGCGTGTTTCGCTACCCCGGCGGCAAGACGTGGCTCATTCCCCGCATTCGGAGATGGTTGATGGCTCAGGACGACCCGCCGGGACAACTGATTGAGCCGTTCGTGGGCGGCGGGATCGTCAGCCTTACGGCTGTCGCCGAGGGCCTTGTTGACCGTGCCTTGATCGTTGAGCTGGATCCAGACATCGCATCTGTCTGGGAAACCCTCTGCTCAGGACAGGATGAGGACCTATGCCGCCTGATCGCGGAGTTTGAGCCGACGAGGGAGTCGGTAGCCGCCTTGGTAGCGAAGCCGCCCCGCTCCACGCTTCAACGAGCCTTCGCCACCATTGTCAAGAACCGGACCTACCACGGCGGCATCATCGCCAGGGGATCATCGCCCATGACGCACGGCGAGAATGGTCGCGGTATTGGTTCGCGGTGGTACCCCGACACATTGATAAAGCGAATACGCGGGATCGTTCGCTTGCGAGATCGCCTTGCTTTCTTGCACGGCGACGGTCTCGCTGTTCTTGAGGAATACGCCCAAGACAGCTCGGCGGTCTTCTTCATCGACCCGCCTTACACCGCCGCAGGAAAGCGGGCAGGTAGGCGGCTCTACACCCATTCAGAGTTGGACCATGAGAGGCTGTTCGAGCTCACGGCTGATTTGGCCGGTGATTTCCTAATGACCTACGACAATGCCGAGGGCGTACGGCAACTTGCCCAGCGCTGGGGATTTCACTACGAAGCCGTAGCCATGAAGAACACCCACAATGCGGCGATGTCCGAGCTGCTGATCGGCCCAGGCAGACCCGCAACGGCCCTGCCCGCGCGGGAGCGGCAGGAAGTTCAAGAAGTGCCACGACGGCGCACAACGCTGCGCGCTGCACGGTAGTCCGCGCTGTGCGAGAGGCGGCTTGTTGCCCGCCAGGCACAGTGACGGGACGCCGCGCGTAACATCCGCGGCCCAGCCGGCCACTTCCCCCTGACACAACAATTGGGGGTGACATGACGGACGATAACGACAGGCGACGCTTCGAGCGCCTCTACGGAGAGCATTTCGATCGCGTCGCCGCATACTTGCTGTCGCGCGCCGATCCTGCGATGGCCGAGGATGCGCTCGCGCGCACCTTCGAGATCGCGTGGCGACGGTTGGCAGACGTGCCCCGGGACCCTCTCCCGTGGCTGCTCGGCGTCGCACGCCGCACGCTCGCCGACCTCCGTCGCGGGCAGGGCCGCCAGGATGCCCTGATCGAGCGGATCGGCGCGACACTGGTCCCGCGCGCCGGAGATCACGCCGAGGCACTGGGCGAGCGTAATCGGTTGCTGGCGGCGTTGCGCAACCTCAGCGAGCCCCAGCGCGAGGTTCTGCTCCTGGTTGCGTGGGATGGGCTCAGCCAGCGCGAGGCAGCAGCCGTCCTGGGGTGCTCGCGGGGAGCGGTGGCGCTGCGTTTGCACCGCGCCCGCGCGCGCCTGCGGGCAGCGGCCTGCGAGGAAGAGCTCGTCGAGCCACCCCGCCACAGGCATACCCCGTCCAACACGCACGTCTTCGAGGAGGCACGATGAGGCACAGCACGACCGAACATCTGCGAGCGCTACGACCCGGCACCGCCGCGCGAGTGGCTGAGGTTTTCCCGTTCGAGCGGCGAAGGACGCTACTGGAGGCAATCTTCGATAGCGGACATCCCGAGCCGGTTTCGCACGTGCACACACGCAGCGTCCGCCGGTGGCGCCCGGCGGTTGCTTCGGCGGTCGCGCTGGGCACTGCGGCGGCGGTCGTCGCAGCGGCGCTGAGCGGCAACTCCACCCTCGGCCCGGCGTCAGCGGACGCAGTGAGCTTCCGTACGGCTGCGAGCGGCTCGATCGTGGCAACAGTCACCCACCCGTTCGCAGCCCAGTCACAGCTCGACGCGGCGTTCGCAGCACAGGACCTGAGGATCACAGTGAACTTGATCCCGGTATCGCCGAGCATAGTCGGCACGGTGCTCTACGTGGGTGAATCCAACCCAGGCGCCACACAAATCAAGGCGCTCCAGGGTGGCCACTGCCTGACGGGTGGCGGCGGCTGCCCGATCGGCGTCGAAATCCCGCGCGACTTCCACGGGACCGGCAGCATCACCCTGGGGCGCCCCGCCAAGCCTGGCGAACGCTACGAGAGCGCAGCAAGCATCTTCGCGCCCGGCGAACCGCTGCATTGCAGCGGCCTGCTCGGCGCGCGCGTGTCCACTGCCGTGTCGGTCCTCCAGAAGGACGGCCTAACGGTCATGGGGTGGCGCGAAGACTCAGAAAGCGAGCCTGGGGTAAGCCGCTCGGTGACGCTCTCCCATCCGCCCACGCATAACTACGTCTGGGGGGCCGAGCTGGTCGAATCAGGCCGCGTGCTGGTCACGACGGAGAGCACTCCGTGGCCGGACACGCCGGGCGCGGGCTCGCAGTACAACCGTGGCTGCTGATCGTCGCAAGCCGCGCGCGGCACCAGCGCCGTTGCTGACAGTCAGCAGCGGCGCACGCTGCGCCACCCCCCCAGAGCGCCCTATCCCGCATCGAGCGCCATCCGCCCGCCAGCGCCGTTGTCGATGTACTAGCGCCTCATCCTGGGGCGCTGGCGCTGGATGCCGGTTGTCTATAGCTGCGACGAGCATGACCACATCGTCTTCATACTCACAATTAACGACGCCCGCTCCTCCACACCCGCCACCGCTCACTGACGCTAGGCTGGCGGCGTGTCCGGGTCCGATGAGCTGCCGAGGCTGGCGTTCGCGAGCGATGTCGAGTGGGAGGCGTGGTTGGAGCGAAACCACGAGCAGGCGCCCGGCGTGTGGGTTGAAATCGCCAAGAAGGGCAGCGGTATCGACAGTGTGCGCTACCCGGAGGTGCTCGACACGGCGCTCTGTTTCGGTTGGATCGACGGCCGCCGTGAGCGTCTGGATGACCTGCGCTTCCTGCAACGCTTCACGCCGCGCCGCCCACGCAGCCGCTGGTCGCAGATCAATCGTGAAAAGGCGCAGCAGCTGATCCGCGACGGGCGCATGCGCCACGCAGGTCACGCCGAGGTAAAGGCAGCCAAGGTGGATGGACGCTGGCAGGAAGCCTACGCGGGGCAGCGCAGCGCCGGAGTCCCAGCCGACCTGCAACGCGAGCTCGACGCACGACCGCCCGCCGCCGAGTTCTTCGCCCGCCTCTCCAGCCAGAATCGCTACTCGATCCTCTACAGGCTCGATCAAGCCAAGCGTGCCGATACACGCGCACGCCGCCTGCAACAGTTCATAGCGATGCTCGAGGCAGGGGACACACTCCACCCGCAGTAACCCGTCCCCGGACGGCGAACGGGTCGGACTGCGGCGCCCCGAGCCGTGCCCCGTAATCCGTCGTGAGTCCTGCTCCGCGTCCAAGCCAGAGGTCCCCGCAACACGCACGATCAAGCGCACATCTAGAGGGCTGAAAGGGCGGCCCGGACGGTCGGGTCGCGGAAATACTCCGAGTGCGCGCAGGGCGCGGGCACGCGACATCCACCGGGCGGCGCGTGCTTGAGCTGATGCCCACGACGAGGTCGCTGGGCTCCTCGCCGAAGACCTCGCGCGTGAAGCTGTGCATTCGCGCGGTCTTCCGATCTACCGCGAACCCTGCCTGTGCCCTGTTCAGCCACACGCCACCCTCGCTCGGACGGCTCGCGTAGCCCACTAGTTAGAACTCAACGAATAATACACAACGGGCGTCGCGAGTGTCACTTGCGCAGCGGAGGCCCCGACACCGGCTGTGGTTCGGTGCCGCATGCGTTGGGCGCCTGCGTTGACTGTGGGCGTGCTCGGGGGTAGTGTCCTTCTCACCTACTCATTGGAGGTTTGCGATGTATGTACGAGTTGTGAGGTTCGCCGATGTGGACGCTGAGCGGATGGAGTTTCTGCTGGCGCGCGTGAAGGAGGCGGGTGGCCCTCCGCCTGGCGTGGAGTCCACGGGCCTCACGGTTCTGTTCGACGAGTCCCAGGGCACGGCGGTGGTGTTGCAGCGGTTCGACACCCGGACGGATATGGAAGAGGCGGCGAAGATCTTCGACGCGATGGACCCGGGCGAAACGCCTGGCGCGCGTGTCTCTGTGGATGCGTGCGAGCAGAAGCTCGACCTGAAGGCCTGAAAAAGGGTTTTCAGCTTGATGGCGCCTCGAGGAGCTCCGGCCCCTCGGGGATGTCAACGCGGTTGACTGCTGGATTGGCTGCGTGCGCGGAGAGCCGCCGTTCCGAAATCGCCCCGCACAGCGCTAGCGCTTCCTCGGCGCCAACGTCGGGATCCAGCCAGGCGTCCTGTGCGTCGCGATCGGGAAGGATCACCGGCATGCGGTCGTGTATCGCGGCGGCGGTCCGATTGGGAGACGCGTCGCAGGTGAGCATCGCCAAACTTTGAACCCACTCTCCAAGCACCTTCGCGGGCGTCCACAGGCTCGCAAACGCGAACAGCCCCCCATCATCCACTTGAAAGAAAAACGGCTGACGAGGCTGGTTGCGCCTCTCTGGTTTCAGCCACTCGTAGTAGCCGTCGGCGATCTGCAGAGCGCGTCGTGATCCCTTCGGAATCAGCGTGCGGTAAGCGGGGCTTCGAAGAACGGTCTCCACACGAGCATTGATCATTCGCTGAGAGCCCTTCACGCTCCTGGCCCAATGCGGTACGAGTCCCCAGCGCAACAGGCGAGCTTCGGGTTCTCCTTGAGGAGCCACGATCGCGAGCACCTCTTCGGTGGGGGCGATGTTGAACCTCCGCGTGCCCGTGCCCCCGTCGATCGGCACCCCGAAATGCTCGTCGATCTCTTCTGGGGCTTTCGTGTTCGTGTAGCGCCCGCACACGCTTGCAGCATAGATGTGGGCGCGCCCGGCGAGCCGCACTTGACGACCGAAAGCTTTGCGTTGGAGGCTTGGCGTCGAAGGTGAAAGTCACCAAGCAGACGCTGCTGCACCACTTCGCAGCGGCTCTCGGCAGCAAAGAAGCCGCCTGCCGCGAAGGAGCCCGGCGGCTTTACACCAGCGCGCTGAGCGCCTTCAGCACGAGCTCGTCGTGCTCCGCCGGCTTCACCTTCCGGAGCACCGCCGCCACACATCCCTCGGGATCGATGACGAACGACGTGCGCTCGTTGCCCCAGTAGGTGCGCCCGTACATCGACTTCTGGACCCACACGCCATAGCGCTCGGCGACCGCGTGGTCCTCGTCGGCGAGCAGCCGAAAGTCGAGCGCCTGCTCGTCGGCGAACTTCCTGAGCTTGCGCACCGGATCGGGAGACACGCCGAGGACGACCGCGCCGGCGGCGTCGTATCGAGACCTGCTGTCGCGCACGCCGCACGCCTGTGTGGTGCACCCGGGTGTGGACGCCTTGGGGTAGAAGTAGAGGACGACCGGCTGACCGCGGAAGTCAGACAGGCCGACCCTGCCGCCGTCTTGATCTTGCAGCTGGAAGTCGGGCGCGTGCTCGCCGGGTTCGAGTGCCATGTGGGGCTCAGCGTAACGAAACGCCTCGAACGGTTCGCTCGCCGCGCGGTGGGTAGGGGAGTTCCTACCCGACGCAAAGATAGGAGCCGACGATGACAGTGATCGGATTGTCCGGAGCGGGACTGGTCGTCGTGATCGTGGTTGCCGCGTTGGTGGCGATCGCGGTGCTGGCGCTGCTGGGCCGTATGGTCCTTGGCCGCCGCGAGCATGTCCGTCATGAGAAAGCCGTGGAGGAAAGGCGCGAGCGCAGAGCGCATGAGCGCCATGTCGAACGCGAGCAGGCGGCGGTCGACGAGAAGACGGCTGCCGCACGCGCGGAGCGTGCTCAGGCAGAGGCACAGCTGGCGCACGCGCGACAGGCGGAGCTCGAGGCGGAGCAGCGGCGCGAGTCGTTCTCAACCTCCGAGGATGGCCGCGGCGGTCAGCACAATGGGACCGCACCACCACACGACGGCAATCGTGAGCGCCATGGCGCAACCGCTGCGGGCGAGAGCGAAACGGGTGCCGAGCGCGGCACGCCTCACCCGACGACGTCCTAGCCGGTCGGAGACGTCCCGGCAAGTCCCCCGCGCGGGCTCTAGGCTGTCTCTCGGACAGCCGTTAGCCCGCGATGAGGGGGACAGCAGTGAACGCCACGACGAACGAGCCTGAGGACGCCTACCACCTTCACCTCGACCGCGCGGAGGCGGCGGGGACGACCTCGGCATTGCGGCTGCTGATCTCCGACGAGGCGCACGAGCCGCACATCAGGCAGCTGGCTCGCGAAGTGATCGCCCTGCTCGAAGGAGAGCCGGACGAGCACGGCAAGGTGACCGTCCCGCTGAGCCCCCAGCAGATGAAGATCACGCACAGTGCCGTAAAGCTGCTGCGCGACGACCTGCAGCGCCATCAGGCGTCCGAACGCGACATGCTCACGAGGATCGTCGAGAAGCTGCCCGACGAGCACACGATGCGCGCGATCAGGGTGGAGTAGCGTCGAGGTGCACTCCCCAGCCGAGCCTCCGCGCTTCTGGAGCGTGGTCAAGGCCAACATCTCCCCGGCGGGTGCCCATCGCGAG
This sequence comes from Solirubrobacteraceae bacterium, assembly GCA_051955355.1. Classification (GTDB taxonomy): domain Bacteria; phylum Actinomycetota; class Thermoleophilia; order Solirubrobacterales; family Solirubrobacteraceae; genus Palsa-744. The sequence goes on from JBQCGU010000030.1 coordinate 36,694, forward strand.
CAGGAGTTCAACGAGTGGTACAACCGCGAGCACGTGCCGGAGTGGGTTTCCAAGCCGGGGTTCTTGCGGGGATGGCGGTTGCACGCGCTCGAGCACCCAAAGCAGGAGGGCGCCCACCGTCACTCCTATCAGGCGATCTACGAGCTCGACTCTGTTGCGTCGTTCAACGACGCGATCGCCCAGTCCGAAGGTGCGCCCTGGGGTCCGTGGCAGCAGTACGTGGGCGACCATCTCGTCGATTGGGAGCGCACCTACTACCGCGTGCTCTGCTCGATCGACCCGCAGCGAACCGACGCTCGCCACTGGGTGGTCATGAAGACCGACTTTCACGGGAGCGACGCCCAAGAGCACGAGTTCAACGAGTGGTACGACAAGGTGCACTTCCCCGAACTGATCTCCCACGAGGGTTTCGAGGGCGGCTGGCGGCTGCGGGTGGAGCCGGACGAGGGCGACCTCGGCGAGCGCCGCCAGCGCTACTGGGCGGTTTACCGGGTGGGGGATGTCGAGCAGTTCCTGGCTGCGCGCATGGCACGAGCCGCACGCGGCTTACCCCCGTGGGACGGGCTGTGGAGGGAGAACCTGCGCAACACGGAATTCAACTTCTACGAGGTTCTGCACCGCGAGCCATGACGTCCCCGGGCAACGAGACATGGTGGTGGAGGGAGCGCTGGGAAAGCTTCCGCCGGGGGTCCGCGCCGCTGCGCATCGCTTGGGAGGGAGGCGAGGCGCGCGCCGTGCTCTATGACGAGGGAGCGCCAGACACGGCGGCAGCTCTCAGGCGAGCGCTGCCGCTGGAGGTGCCGGTGGTTCACGTGGCGTGGAGCGGAGAGATGGTGATGAGCGCCACCTCATATGACCTGGGTGCTCCCCAAGAGAACGCTGTGCGCCTGCCGCGCCCGGGCGACTTGACATGGGACCCGAACGCCGGGGAGTTGGCGTTCGCCTACGGCACAGCGGAGTGTCGCCTGCCCTCGGGCGAGAACACGGTGGTGGTGTACGGGTCGATCGTCGAGGGTCTCGACGCGTTCGTCGAGTTCTGCTGGCGGCGACGCTTCGAGGGCGTCGGCACGCTCAAACTCTCCTAAGGCCCAGCCGGCCCGCCCTGGATGCGGTAGTCCTCCACTGTGCGCTTGATGTCCTCGGGAATGTCGAGCCGGTATACGCTCTCGATCGTCGCGTAGGTCATACCGCTCAGCCTCGCAACAGGCGCGAGCAGCTCGGGATCGACGCGTCCCTCGCGCCACACCGAGCGGTCGACGTGGATGTGGAGCACGTCCCCGAACGCCATCGTCCCCTCACCCATCTCGAGCAACTGGCGCAGGCGGCACTCCAGGGCGACCTTGGCGCCGATCACGCGCGGTGGACGGACGCGCAGCGATGGCGCCGCCTCCATCCCCGCCCATTGGAACTCGTCCTCGCCGGCGGGGAATACGGCGGAGGTGGTGCGCATCGCCTGTGCGAGGTGCCCGCTGACGATGTTGACCACGAACTCGCCTGTCTCGCGCACGTTGGCGATCGAGTCCTTGGATGTGGTTGAGGTGAAGTGGACGATCGGGGGCGTGGCGGAGCAGATGTTGAAGTAGCTGTAGGGCGCAAGGTTGCGCGTACCGTTGCCACCCACCGTCGACACCCAGGCGATCGGTCGCGGCACGACGACGGAGGTCAGCAGGAAGTAACGCGCTCGCGGGTCCAGCTCCTGAAGATCGAGCTCGAGATCGGTGGTTGCGTCGCGGTCGGCAGCCATCGTCATCTCCGATCCGCGCGCGCGAGCATGGCGATCATCTCGATCTCCACGTTCACGCCTGGGCGGAATCCCATGTCGAGGGCAGGCGCGACGGTGGTGGCGACCCCGTCGGCGCGCAACCACCTCGCCAGCTCGTGCTCGACGCTCGCGACGTCGTCGCCGTGGCGCACGAACACCGTCTGCTGGACCACGTCTTGCGGCAGCGCGCCGTGCTCGGCGAGGTGAACGTGCAGCTGCTCGCACACATCCCGTGCTTCCTGCTCGGCAGGCGCTGGAGCTCGCGGTATCTCACCGCAGGTGAACACGTATTCCCCGGCGCGGCGGGCGCTCGCATAGTAGGGGGCAAGCGGTGAGGGCGCGGCTGACGCCAACGGCGGGTGGGGCGGCTTGGAAGACGGGCGCGGGGGCACGAACGCGATCGCTTCAAATGAAAGCAGCGGAGCCGGGCTGGAGGAGCCGCCGTCCTCTGGGTGCGCGAGATCGAAGATCGGTCCGGTTTGCACGGCGGCGCTCGCAGGAAGCAGGCTGGATCGTTCGAGCAGCTCGCTGCGCACCTTCGCCAAGGGCTCGTAGTCGCTCATCGAAAACGACAGCCATCCTCCCACCTTCACGACGTGGCGCAGATCGGCGCCGCCAGCCTGGAGCAGCCGCTGCATGTGCGCGAACAGCTCGCGCGCCTCCGTCTCTATGCGATCGGGCAGATCGAGCCCCGCGGAGCCTGGGGCGCTGACCGCGCCGACGAACACCCACGGCCCGAAGCGCATCGCGTGGGCTGCCCCCGGGGCGCGCCCGCCCGGCGCTCGCACCGCCACGCGTGTCGAATGGGCGCCAGGTGCCGCGATTGCATCCAACGACGGCGTCGCGGCGCCGTGGGGGGCGAGCTCCACGGCGCTCAACGCCGGCCATTGCGCCCGCTCGAGCAGGCGATCGAGCGCCTCCACCATCGCCATGAGGTCTGCCCGGTCGGCGGCGAACAGGCGCAGCCGCAGAAGATCGTCGAGTCCCAACCCGCGCCGTGCGAGCTCGCCCTGAAGCTGCTCGAACGCGTCCGAGCCGCTGTGACTGAAAAAGGCTAGGGCGGCCACGCTGTCGGCTCTGCCGGAAGCCGCCGGCGAGGCGTTACTCGACCGGCTCCCACCAGCGACCGTCGGGACGGCGCACGATGCGTCCGTGGCCCGGCTCGGGGAAGTGACACTGGATCAGCATCATGTCCTCGCGCTCGATCCGGTCGATCAGCTCGCGGCGGGTGCGCGCGGCGTGCTCGCGGTCGATGTCGAACACGAACGGCCAGTCGGGCTCGCGGATCTGTGCCGGGTGCAGGATGGCGTCGCCGCAGATCATGCCCTTCTGTCCCTGGGACTCGATCACCAGACACATGTGCCCGGGCGTGTGACCATGCGCGGGAATCGCGGTGATCTCAGGCGTGATCTTCGTTTCGCCCTCGATCAGCTCGAGCACGCCGGCGTCCTGCAGCGAGAACACCTGCTCCTCGAGATAGGGGAACGGGAAGGCTTTTTCGAGCAGCGGCTCGTGGAAGGCGTTCCAGTCATCGCGGTGGACGATGTAGCGGGCGTTGGGAAACGTCGGCTTGCCCTCCTCGGTGACGTTCCAGCCGACGTGGTCGGCGTGCAGGTGGCTGTGGAAGACGATGTCGATGTCCTCCGGACGCACGCCCGCGTCGTCGAGCGCCTTGAGCAGCTTGCCTTTCTCCACGCCCCAGTAGGGGTCGGGGTCCTTGCCGAGCCCCGTGTCGACGAGCAGCGTGGCGTCGCTCGTCTTGACGAGGATGCCGCAGAAGCGCACTAACCAGTTGTCCCCGATGAACGTGTCCGGGTAGGGCTCGCGGTACGGCTGCCACTGCTCGAGCGTGACTCCGGGGACCGCGTAGGCGAGCGAGTCATGGGCAAACGGCGCGATTGCGTCGCTGAGGCAGTCGACCTTCACGTCTCCGACGTTGAACTCACTCATGGGCGGCTGCTCAGGCTACTGAGTCGAGCGGCCGCTCGGCGGCTGGCGCTCCGTTGCTGCGGAAGGATTTGGCCTCGCGATAAGCGGCGCCGTACAGGCGCACGCTCTTGGCGGCGCACGCCGCGCAGATCGGCTGCTGACCGTTGGACGGATCGCGGTCCATCTCGCTGGCGAGATAGTGGTTGCCGCATTGCGCACAGCGGATGCGCGCGCTCCAAGGATCCTCGACCGCCTCACGGGGGTCGTTGGGCCGTGCCATCCGCTCCCAGCTCGGGCGGGCGATCAGGCGTCCGCCCAGGTAGAGCACGAGCGCGACGCCCGCGTCGATCGGCAGCGACCAGGTTTCCGACCAGGGTGTTTCCTGGGCGAGCAGCGCCACGCCGAGCCCACCGGCGATCACCCACGGGATGAACCCGACGGGGTTGATCTGCGGCAGGCGCCCGGGGCGGAACTCGACCATGCGCGGATCCTCGCCCTGTCGGCGGGCGATGATCACGTGCGCGACGAGGATCGTCAACCAACCGGTTACGAACGCACCCTGGTAGCGGAGCGCTTCGAGCAGGAAGGAGAACAGGTTGGCGAGCATCAGGGCGTAGACGATGGCGCCCGCCAGGATCACCCACACCGCGCGCGGCAGCTCGAACTTCAGGATGCGCGCGGCAAACGCCTGCAGGTTGGTGGAGGCGACGTAGAAGTTGGCGGTGTTGATGCGCGTCTGGGTGACCCAGATGAACCCGACGCCGGCGAGCCCCATCAGCGAGACGAGCCCGAGCACGAGCGCGATCTCGGGCGAGGTGGTGGGCTCGTGGATGGTGTGGACCAGGAAGATGCCCACCAGGCCGTTGACGAAGAAGGTGGCAAGCCAGAAGGGCAGGCCGAACGTGATGCGGCGGTTGACCTTCACGTCCTCGGTGCGCCCGAGGCGGGCGTACTCCCAGGCGAACAGGAGCGTCGGTTGGGCGATGTAGGTGCTCAGCACGAAGATCCAAGCCGGGCCGTGCGTGTCGAGGACGTGAGGAGGCTTGAACGAGAACCACCCGCCGTGATAGCCGTATTCGGCGATCGCCCACACGATCGCACCCACCAAGCCGATCAGGTAGAGCGGCAGCAGCACGCTGTTGAGGCGGTCGAGCCACACGCGCACGCCGCCGATCACGAGCGGGGCGGCGATCAACACCACCACCAGGTACCAAAGGTTGAGCGACAGCCCGCCGAAGTACTGGTGGAACGCGACGCCGATCACCGATCCCTCGAAGGCGGCGAAGTAGAGCCCGGTGGCGGCGAGCACGAGCGTGGCGCAGGCGGCGCCGAAGTAGCCGAACATGCGCCGTGAGAACGCCGACACGGGCAGTCCGGTGGCGGTTGCCCAGGGGATCACGAAGTAGGCGCCCAGCGAGACGAGCACGGCGGACACTACGAGGCCGATCAGCACCGCCTTGGTGCCGACGGCGAACGTCAGCGCGGCGGGCAGGAACATCCAGAAGATGGCGGTTGGGAAGCCGAGCCACGCCATCCCCAGCGACCCGCTGCTCGCCCGCCAGGAGCCGGGGGCGGCGTGCCCGGAGAAGTCCTCGGTTGTGGCGTCTTTCAGAACGCTCTCGTCATCGTGGTAGGCGATGTCGAGAGCAGGCAGCTCGGAAACCGACATGGCGTCAATCCCTCCCTATATAGAAGCGCAGCTTAAAAACCCCAACCCTCTCTAATCAGCACCATCTTGTATATCCGAAGCGACGGCGAAACGTCAATAGCGGACAAATCCGCAGCTTGCGGGAACGCGTAGGCTGACTCGATGCTCGAGGAGCTGGCGTTCGAGGATGCGACGGCGCTTGCCGATCTCGTGCGCGCACGTGAGGTGAGCAGCGCAGAGCTCGTACAGGCGACGATCGAGCGGATCGAGGCGCTCAACCCGCAGCTGAACGCGGTGGTGACCCCGATGTACGAGGAGGGTCTCGAGTGCGCCCGGCTGGCGGACGCGGCGCGACCTCGCGCGTCCCGGAGCGGACGCCAGCGGTCGGGGCCGCCATTCGCGGGCGTGCCGTTCCTCGTGAAGGATCTGATCGCCACGTGCGCGGGCGTGCGCCAGACCGAAGGCTCGCGCTTCTGTGCCGAGCGGCGAGCAACCGTCGACAGCGAGCTCGTGCGGCGGTTGCGCGCAAGCGGCGTGGTTATCGTGGGCAAGACCAACACCTCGGAGCTGGGCAGCACGCCGGTGACCGAGGGGAGCATGTTCGGTGCCACCCGCAACCCGTGGGACCCGAGCCTCTCGCCGGCGGGCTCCAGCGGGGGCTCGGCGGTGGCTGTGGCGAGCGGCATCGTGCCGATGGCGCACGGCAACGACACGGGAGGGTCGCTGCGCAACCCGGCGTCGGCGTGCGGAGTGTTCGGCTTCAAGCCCTCGCGGGGGCGGATGCCGCTGGACCCAGCCCACGGCGAGCTGCTCAGCCGGCTGCTCGTCGAGCACGCGCTGACACGCTCGGTGCGGGACAGCGCTCGCCTGCTCGACGCCACCCATGGAGCGCTGCCGGGCGATCCCTACCGCGCCCCGGCCCCCGAGCAGCCGTTCTCGCGTGCGTCGGAAGCCGAGCAGGGCAGGCTGCGGATCGCCTTCTCGACGCGCACTCCCACCGGTGAGCGCCCGCACGAGGAGTGCGTGGCGTGCGTGGAGCGTGCAGCGCACCTGTGCGAGCAGCTCGGCTACGAGGTGGTGGAAGCCGAGCCGCAGCTCGACGGCGGAGCGCTCGTGGATGCCTGGTTTGAGATCTGGGCGCAAACCATCGGCGGGATGATGGACCGCCTGGCGGGGGCAACGGGCAGGCAGCTCGTGCGCGAGGACTTCGAGCCGCTGACGTGGCGCTGGCACGAGCGCGGCGCGAGCCGCTCAGCCGCCCAATACCTCGAGGCAGCACGCACGTTGACGCGCTGTGCGGCGGCGATCGAGGAGTTCCTGGGCGACTGCGACGTGTGGCTGACGCCAACGCTCGGCACGCCCGCGATCCCGGTGGGCGTATTCGCCGCGCTCGCCGCGCAGGACGGCTCGGCGAACGGACGCGAGCAGGATGTGTCCAAATACATGGGGTTCTCGCCGTTTGCGCGGCTGGCGAACATCACCGGCTTCCCGGCGATGTCGGTCCCGCTGCACTGGACACCGGACGGTGTGCCGGTGGGTGCGCACTTCATGGGGCGCCGCTGGGGGGAGCACACGCTGCTGGCGCTCGCCGCTCGACTGGAGCGTGCAGCGCCGTGGGGGGCGATGCGCCCGCCTGTGTCGGTTGGGGCGACGGTCTAGCATCAAGCGCTCTTGACATGGCGGACGTGGGGCTCGGCGGGGAGGGGCAGAACCTCGAGCTCGCGCAGCAGGTCGAAGAAGGCGCGCGCGTAGGGGGAGTCGGCGGTGCGCCGGCGCACGTCCTCCCAGTCGATCTGCTCGCGCAGGCTGCGTCCCATCTCCAGGGGCGGCCCGTAGTCCAGGTTCTGCTCGCTGATGGAGAGCAGCTTGGCGACGAGGATGTCCTCGGTTGCCATCACGGGCATGCGGATGGCGAGCACCTGCATCTGCTCTGCGGCGGCGATCATCTCGACGGTGACGTCGCCGAGGCCGAGCAGGCGAAAGATCAAGTCGACGGTCACGTCGCCGTCCCACGCCTTGGCGAGCCACTCCTCGGGGGGATGGTCGGTGCGCATGCCAACCTTGGCGAGCGCGACGAGCGCCCGCTCGGCGTCCGACGGCGGCAGCATCAGGTCGAGGTCGTTCTGAGAGCGAGGACCGCCGCGCGCCCAGCAGGCAAGGCTGCCGCCGAGCATGAACGGCACGCCGGCGTCGCGCAGTGCGGGCGCGGCCTTGCGCAGCGTCGCGGCGATCGCCTCGTGGGTCTGCGTTTGTGCCACCGATAGGACCTACCCGCAAATGTGGCAGCGCTCGCTCGCGTTGTACGGCGACCCCCTTCGGGGTAGGTGCAGGACACGGACCGGCCAGCCGACATAGCAACCTCTTTGGACGGTGGCGCGGACACCGCACGCAACGGAGGGCGAAAACCCCTGCGTTTGGCGGCGACGGGCGACGTCCACTGCAGCGAGGAGCGCTGCGAGGAGCTCGCGGCGGCGTTGGCGAGCGTTTCCGAGCACGCCGACCTGCTGCTTGTGGCGGGCGACCTCACGACGCACGGCGAGCCCAGCCAGGCGGCGAGCTTCGCGGACATCTGCCGAACGCTCGAGGTGCCGGTGTTTGCGGTGCTCGGCAACCACGACTGGCATGTGGACAGGCGCGACGACGTGATCGCCGAGCTCGTTGCCGGTGGCATCGAGGTGCTCGAAGGCGCGTCGGCCAGCGTCGAGGCGGCGGGCTACCGCGTGGGGATCGCCGGCGCGAAGGGGTTCGTGGGCGGCTTCAGCGGCGCCTCGGCGTTGCTCGCCGACTTTGGGGAGCCGGCGCTGCGCCAGCTGCACCGGATAACCACCCATGAAGTCGACGTGCTCGACCGAGCGTTGCGCGATATCTCCGAGTGCGAGATCAGGGTCGCCCTGATGCACTACTCGCCGATCACCGACACGCTCGTCGGGGAGCCCGAGGGCATCTGGCCGTTCCTCGGCAGCGAGCGCCTGGCTGTGCCGATCGCCGAGCATCGCCCGGACATCGTGCTGCACGGCCACGCGCACGAGGGCGCCGCGCGGGGATCGATAGACGCGAGGGGGGCGTCGGTTCCCGTGTACAACGTGTCGATGGATACGCTCAAGCGCCCGTACACCGTGTTCGAGCTGTACGCCGCAAAGCGTCCCTCGGCAAACGCGCTGTAGACGTCCGCGCCACGAGCTAGAAGTATGGGCAGGAGATCGCTGTGAACGAGCGTCCCATCAGGCTGATCGTCTCGGATGACCTTCAGCGCAACCGGCTGACGGTGCTCTTGCGCCTGCTGCTCGTGATCCCGCACCTGCTGTGGCTGATCGCCTGGGGCGTGGCGGCGTTCTTCGCGGTGGTGGTCAACTGGTTTGCCACGCTGATTCGGGGAACGTCTCCGGAGGGACTGCACGAATTCCTCGCGCAATACGTGCGCTACGCGATCCACGTGTACGCATACCTGTTCCTGGCCGCCGATCCCTACCCGGACTTCGTCGGCAGGCCGGGCTATCCGGTGGATGTGGAGATCGCCCCACCACGTCCGCAGAACCGCTGGACGGTGGCGTTTCGCATCGTGCTGGCGATCCCGGCGGGAATGATCGCGGGCACGCTCGCCTCCTCGGGAGCGCGCAACTGGGGCTTTCACTACGGCGCGGGTCTGCTCGGCGCGGCGGCGTTCCTCGGCTGGTTCGTGGCGCTCGCGCGGGGGCGCATGCCGCGCGGGTTGCGCGACGCGATCGCCTACGCGCTCTCATACACGGCGCAGCTCGACGGGTATCTGCTGCTGCTGACCGACCGCTACCCCAACAGCGATCCGCTGCTCGCCGTGCCGGGTATCCCCGCGCGGGAAGACCCGATCGGATTGACGGTGAGCGACGACCTGACGCGCAATCGCGTGACGGTGTTCTTCCGTCTCCTGCTCGCCATACCGCACCTGGTGTGGCTGACGTTGTGGTCGCTGGTGGCGCTGGTGGCGGCGATCGTCAACTGGGTCGCCACGCTGATCCGCGGGACATCTCCCTCTGGGCTGCACGGCTTCCTCGCGTCGTATGTGCGCTACCACACCCATGTGTACGCCTACCTGTTTCTGATCGCCGACCCCTTCCCAGGCTTCACAGGGCGCGAAGGCGGCTATCGGGTTGAAGCGACGATCGAAGGAGCACGCGAGCAGAACCGCTGGACCGTCGGTTTCCGCGCGCTGCTCATCCTGCCGGCGGTGCTGATCGTCAGCGCGTACGGCGGCCTGCTCACGATCGTGGCGCTCCTGGGCTGGTTTGCCGCGCTGGCAAACGGAGGCATGCCGCTGGGAATGCGCAACGCGGGCGCGCTCGCCCTGCGCTACGTGGCCCAGCTGAGCGGCTACCAGCTGCTGCTCACCGACGCCTACCCCTACAGCGGCCCGACAGCCCCCGGCCCGGCTGTCCCAGACGCTTCGACCACTTCAGCGCCGCTGCCCGCCTGACGCCCCGCGCCGGGCTGCTCGCCGCCCACGCGGACCGCCTCGCGGCGGGAGTCGCCTGGGCCTTCGAATTCGAGTTCGACCTAGTAGCATCATGGGCTCCAAGCGCCCGTAGCTCAGTGGTCAACGGTTCTCTTCGGGGAGCCAAAGAGCAGCGGTCTTTCAAACCGCAGGCCGCGGGTTCGATTCCCGCCGGGCGCACCTCACGAAACCCGCCTAGCTAGGCGGGTTTCGGCGTCTTAGGGTCGCCTCTTCGTGCGGCTGCCTGGGCTGGGTGCTAACGGAAGTGCAAACATCACACCGATTGGCCACGGGTGGCTAGCTCCATTGCTCGGTAGACGAGCGTCGCTCGATCCGGGGCCGTTTCAAATGCGGGCTTTTCGGGCCGTTTGGGCATACGTGCCCACTCAGCCGACACGCCACAACCTCGACCGGGGCCTGAGCTAACGTGGCCGCGCTATGAGGGTCGGTGTCTACGTTGACGGCTTCAACCTCTACTTCGGTGCTCGCGATCACTGTGGACAGGGAACCGTTGGCTGGCGTTGGCTGGACATACGGGGCCTCGTGGCCGATGCGCTGCCCTCTGTGTGGACAAGCTTGGATGCATCGATCGAGCGTGTTGTGTACTGCACCGCGCGCGTGAGCGGCATCGACGACCCCACCACGCCCCGTGATCAGAACGTCTACCTGAGGGCGCTTCTGGCCAGCGGCAGTGCTGACCACATCGAGTACGGCAACTTCGTACGGCGGATTCGCACATCGCCTCTTGCGACCCGGACAGAGCACGGCAAGGTCCAACTCGTTCGGTCTCAATGGCCGGTGATGATCCAAGACGACTCCGGCGAGGACGTCTGCGAGGCTCGCTTCCTGGTCTCGCACCTCCACCGCGAGGAGAAGGGCTCAGACGTCAACGTCGCAACCCATCTGCTGCTCGACGTACTCGGCGGCACCGTCGACGCAGCCGTTGTGGTCTCCAACGACAGCGACCTTGAGCTACCCCTGCGGATCGCCCGAGAGACCGTGCCCGTCGGCCTCCTCAATCCCGGCGTCAAGCCTCTGGCCGGAAAGCTCAAGGGCGGTGAGACGGATGGTGTCGGCAACCACTGGTGGGAGAAGCTGGACCCAGCGGCCTACACAGCCCATCAGCTGCCTGATCCCGTGGGGAAGCTGGGCAAGCCCTACGACTGGTAGCCAAGAGGTATTGCCGGCCGCAACCCCGCCCGCTACAATGGATCTACTCACCCGGCCCCGTCGTGGGCCGGGTCTTTCGTGGGCCGGGTCTTTTTTGCCCGGAGCCACCGATTTCCCAGAGGAGTCCTCCGAGCGGAAGTCGCGCGCTCGAATTACGGCCGGCTCGTCGCCGTCCCACCGGCTGCATGATTCACGAGGCCAGTCAGGATGCGGTGATCTCTCCGTTTCGTTGAGGTACCAACGGAAGCGCAAACACATCGCGCGGGCTGGGCATGGTGGTGTCCTAGCCGTACAAGCTTCCAACCACTGAATATGCGTAGGGAAAGGCTGGTAGGCTCGGGCGGTGCCAGAAGAACCATACGGCCGGAGCAAGGCCGATTGGGATCGGATGACGAGCGAGGGTTTGCGGTTCCTTCGCGAGCGGGCGCGAATGGGGCGGCTCACGTCATACACCGAGTTGAATGCCGTTCTTCACGCGCGCACGGGAACAACACGGCCCGTTCGATTTCTCACTGGACAGGGAACGAGCCGCGATGGGCCATCTTCTTTGCCGCATTGTTGAACAAGAGAGACCAGAATCTGGCCATATGATCTCGGCCCTCGTCACTTACCTTGGAGAGAACGACGCAGGTCCGGGCTTCTATACGCTTGCCCAGGAATACGGGCTGCTGCCTATGGGGTCGGGACGCGAAGCAAGGCTCACGTTCTGGTCGAATGAGGTTGCTGCAATACATCGGCGCTACCGGGATCAACCTTGATCAAGCAACGGAGTTCGCAATATGGTGGATTGTGCGCGTCATGGACTATGCTTCCCCACGCGATACTCGAGCAGTAGCTTTAGGCTTCTTGGACATGCTTAGTCGACTCCGCATAAATAACTTCAAGGCCTGGCGAAAAACTGGTGAGATCAAGCTCGCGCCGCTGACGGTCCTTTTCGGATCTAACAGCTCAGGCAAGTCGAGCATCAACCACTTTCTGATGATGCTACGTCAGACTACCCGCTCATCGGATGTAAATAGCACCTTTGATTTCGGAGACGTAAATGCTGCCGTAAGACTGGGCAGCTTTCGCGACATCGTGTATCGACATGACATTGAGCGAGAGCTCAGTTTTGCCATGGATTGGCAACTCCCATCAGCACTACGGGTCAGAGATCCCCGAAGCCGTCGTCGTTACACGGGTAACCATTTGGTATTCCGTGCAGCGGCTCGCCAAGCCGGGCTCCGGAGCAGGATCGTCCAATCCGAGGGCTTTGAGTACAGGCTAGCGTCGCCAGAGGGGGAAACGATGCTAGGAGCTTCAATGAAGCGCGATCCTCGTCGCCCGGCTCGCTGGCGTCTTGACGCCAGCAATTATGAGCTAGTCCGAACAAAGGGTCGAGCGTGGGAGCTACCCAAGCCAGTGCAGTTTTACGGCTTTCCTGCCGAGGCGTCCGTGTATTATCAGAACACCGGCTTCCTGGCAGATTTCGAGTTTGCCCTAGAGGAGTGTTTGGGCGCCCTTAGTTACCTCGGACCCCTTCGAGCCCCGCCAGAGCGCCTCTATAGCTGGGCTGGCAATGTCCCGGAGGATGTTGGCTGGCGCGGTGAGCATGCCATACAGGCGATGTTGGCTGCGAGCGACCGTACGTTGAATTGGAAGCCAAAGCAACGCCGTATGCCGTTTCAAGAGGTCATCGCCCTTAAGCTGCGGTCTATGAAACTTGTAGATTCGTTTACGGTATCGGAAATTGCGCCCAATCGCGACGAGTATGAGGTAATTGTCAAAGTAGGGCCAAACTCGGAGCCAGTAAAGCTAACTGATGTGGGCTTTGGCATCTCCCAGGTGCTGCCTGTAATTGTCCAAGTGTTCTACGCACTGCCATACTCAACCGTGCTGATAGAGCAGCCGGAGATTCACCTGCATCCATCGGTTCAGGCATCGCTAGCCGACATACTTATAGACGCGATTACGGCACGTGAAGACAGCCAAGAGAAGCACGTCCAACTTGTCGTAGAGAGCCACTCAGAGCACCTGCTTAGGCGCCTCCAGAGGAGGATAGCGGAAGGAAAGCTAAGAGAGGAAGACGTTGCCCTTTATTTTTGTTACGAGGGAGAAAACGGGTCGCTAATCGAACGACTGGAGATGGACACCTACGGCGAGATACAGAACTGGCCACCCGATTTCTTCGGCGACGAGCTCGAAGATATAGTTGTCCAGGCTGACATTGGCATGCAGCAGCGCCTAAACCTAAAGGGATGAGCGCGAGGTCCATGCACGATTGCGTCGTCGTCGACACAAATGTTTTGGCGGTGGCGGAGGGTATGCACAGCAACGCGTCTGACGATTGTTTAGCCGCATGCGTTAGTGCTGTTCGCCAGATGCAGGAAGGACTCGTTATTGCAGTCGACGTTTGCGATGAGATCCTTGCTGAGTATATGAAGGTGTTGGGCGAGTCCAAAATGGCCGGCCTTGGGCAAAAGATGGCTAAGAAGTTGTGGCGCAGCAAGAATGACAGGAAGGTTTGTCTCAGGATCTCAATCACACCTGTAGGGGCTCCAGCTGATAGCTATGAGGAGGTCCCCCACAACTTGCGGGATTTTGATCCCGCTGACCATAAGTTTATCGCCGTAGCAAATGCAAACGGCGGTGGTCGGCAAATATTTCAGGCTGTTGACAAAGAGTGGTGGGACCGCAGACATGATTTTGTGCACAACGGAATTGATGTTCAATTTCTGTGTCACGGTGACATGATGCGACTCCGTCGTCGGCTGCCCCCCGACTAGTAACCAATGCTTCGCCCCAATTCCTCGGTGTGAGAGCCGTAGCTTGCAGGGCGAGGCGCGATCCGATCTGTGCAGCGATCATGTCTTGTCGGTCTCGGCGTGGCTCTAGCTGTTCGCGCTCGGGGAGCCCGCTCACGGGCTCGACGGCTGGCGGCTGACTCATCGACAGGCGCAGGCTGCGCTGCTCGCCGCGCTGTGCAGGCCGCAGCCGTTGACGCTTTATGGAGACGTGGCCCTGCTGGCCGCCGCCCTTCGCGACGACACGCTCGCACGCTCGCTGCGCGAGATATACCTCTCACCACTGGAGGACTCGCGCGACGGCGGCGCGGTGCTTCGTGAAACTCTGCGTGCCTACCTGGCCGCCGAGCGTAACGCCTCCTCGGCCGCCGCGGCGCTTGGGGTGGCCCGTAACACGGTCGACTATCGCCTGCGGGCGATCGAGAAACGGCTCGGTCGCTCATTGCAGCGTTTCACCGCCGAGCTTGAGGTCGCGCTCGCTCTCAAGGAGATCGATGCATAGGTTTGCGGCGGAGTAGGCTCGGCGTCGCGGTAGAACCGATCCCATTTCTTACGTCGATTCCAACCAGCGGGCCTTTGGTGGCGGCTCATGATAGATTGATCTGCATGATCGGGGACGGAGGGACAGGAAGGGGATCTTTCGGTCGGTTCACGGTGTACCCCTCCAGAAGGGAGATGGATTTATGGCGTTTCGCGATCGCCTGACGACCATGCCAGCAATTGGCGGCTTTACGGCTGCCATCGCGGCTGCTTTGGTCTTGTCCATCGCGTGGATGGCGCCCCCATCGATGGCGTCGGATTACTACTGGACGACGCTGGAAGTCGACCAGATCAGTGGGCCTAACGAATTGCCGATAGATCGAAACTGGGCGCACAACTTATCTGGTAAAGGCATTTGCAACAAGCTCTGGGAATACCAGGGCGGCGGCGCTTATCGAGAACTGGCCAAACTGTGTGAGTCGAGCGCGACCGAATTCGAAATCATCGGCGGCTGTTACCAAAACGGCCACGGGCAGGTTATTAAATATTATCAGTTCACCTACAAGCTCGCAGGTGAACAATGGTACGACGGCTGTGTCTGAGCGGTATTGCGCTTGGGCCAGGGCTGGTAATCGGAGGAGCCAGACAATGTCAGACAAGAATCTCCTGAGCGTTCGGCGGCTGGGTCGCGGTGCGCTCGCGGCGCTGGTTGCCCTGGTCGTCGCTGGCGTAGGCACGGCGTTGGCGCTGACTATAGGGTCTGGTCGGACAACCCATCTCCAGCACGCGCGCGACGCCAGCCGCAATCTTGTAAAAGCGTTTGTCGTGCTGGAGCACCGAGGCGCACGTGTGGCGACTGCGGGAGACAGTCGGGTGGTCCCAGCCGGTGCGGTGCGCGCGGCGACAGTGGGCGATCTGAGTGTCTACGTTTGGGAACGAGCGCCGGGAGAACGGACGCTCAGCCGGCCTGGAGCCGCCACCGAACCGATGGTGTGCGAGGCGTTTGAAATCCACGGCGCGGTCGATGAGGCTGGAGACGGTGCCGGTTGTGGCCCTGCTGGCGAGATCGCCAAGGCGGGCAATGTCACCTTTGGACAGGCGCCTATCCCGGGCACTCACACGCTCTCGCCCATGACGGTGACCGCCTTGGTGCCCAACGGCGTCGAAAGTGTCAGGTTTACCGACACGGACGGCTCATCTTACGATGTCAAAGTGACGAATAACGTCGTTGTGGTCGAAGATGGTAAATTGGCGCATCCACCGGCTACGGCAGTAAGCTATAGGCTGCCTGACGGCAAGCTCCAAAACGTGCCTATGCCGACGCAAGAAGATAACGCACCGCGGTGAATCGGCTGCTGTGGCTGGGCGCCGAACGCAGGGGCGCCGCCACCTGCTCTGAGGGGGACTGGGTTCTGCGCAAGGCAGGCGCGGCGCCGCCACACTAGGCTCGTCGTCTCGCGGGCACATGAGCGGCTGTCACAAACTCAGGGCGCCGCTCCAATAGAGAGGTGATGTCGATACGGCGGAACGGACACGATGCCCAGGAGCTCCTGTGTGCCGCGCGCACCGACGCGGAGGCGTTCGGCGGCTTCTATCGCTGCTTCGAGCGGCGCGTGCTCGGTTTCTTCATGCGCGCAACCGGTCGCCCGGAGCTCGCAGCCGATCTGGCCGCGGAGACGTTCGCCCGCGCTCTCGAGGACATCGAGAGATACGACCCGGCCCGGGGGCTTGCCGAGCAGTGGCTGTTCGGGATCGCCCGCAACGTGCTGCATTCGAGCTACCGCGAAGGGCAGGTCGAGTCAGCCGCGCGCACTCGGCTCGGCCTTCCCCGCCTGATCCTCGAGGACGACCTCGCCGAGGAGATCGCCCGCCTGGTCGAGGACGACCGGGCGACGCTCGCCCTTGCTGCTCTGCCCGACGAGCAGCAGCAGGCTGTCAGAGCACGCGTGATCGAGGGCTACGAATACGCCGAGATCGCGGGAGAGTTGCGCTGCTCGGAGGCGCTCGTGAGGCAGCGCGTCAGTCGAGGCTTGCGCACCCTACGAGCGAGATTGGCAGGTGAGCAATGAGCATCCTGGGACAACTGGAGCACGATCTGATCGCGGCGGCCAGGCTGAGGCAGGCCGAAGCCGCAGCTCGTGTCGAGCACGATCGAGCCGGCTTCTGCGAAGGTGGAGATGGCAAAGCCGATCGGCGCGAGTTCGGCGCCAACGGAGCGCAATGGGCGCTCGGCGCCCGCCTACGACGGCTGCGGGTGCCCGCGATTGCGCTTGGGGCACTGCTCGCCAGCGGCACGATCGCGCTGGCAGCCAGCGACTTGATTCTCACCGGCTCACCTGTCGCACCGAGCAATCAGCAGAACTCGGATGTTGGCAACGGCGTGCCGGCGGCAGGCGCTTCGGTGCTCCTGCCCCTGCGCGTGAGCGATCCCGAGGGCGGGCTGCCGTGGGGTATGCGGGTCATCCACACGACGCGCGGCAAGCTCTGCCTGCAGGTTGGCCGAGTCAAGGACGGAGAACTGGGTGAGCTCGGCGTCGATGGCGCGTTCAACGACGACCGCCGTTTCCACCCACTGCCTCCCAGTGCCCTGCCCTCCCTCGCGCCTGACGGGCAGCAGCCGGCTGGCGACGCCAACACCAGCTGCAACTTGATAGGCGAGGCGATCGTCGCACAGAACATCGGTCTCGATCGCAGCGCGGCAGAGCTTCGGAGCAGCTCTCCAGTGGCGATTGGCCATCGGCGTGACGTCTATTTCGGCGTCCTTGGCCCTGACGCTGTGAGCGTCTCCTACCGCGCCGGCAAGGGGCGGCATACGGAGGCGGTGATGCCGGGAAGCGGCATATACCTGATCGTGAAGCCGATGACTTCCGGAGAGCAGGTTGGAACCGGCTCCACAGCCATCGGCACCTACGGCAACTCCGTCCCATCCGCGCCCTTGACCGCGATCACCTACCGCATCGACGGCAAGTCGTGCGAGCGCGGCCCGGTGCACCCGCCGTGGTCCAAGGCTCCGAGCATCGACACATGCCCTCAGATGCAATTGCCGAGCGCCCCCGCGCAGCAGCGGCAGCAGCACGAGCCACTCCACATCGAAGTGCAGGCCCACAAGAAACTCCTCACCGGTTTGGACGTCAGCTTCACCGCGCCCTACGCGATCAACGACGCCAGCTGGGAATACGCCATCCGTGCGCCGTACTGCCAGACGGCGGACAGCCGGGGTGCGGTCAGCCAATCGCTGGAACGAGACGTCGCCAAGGGGGAAACCGTTCGCCTTCATCTCGGCGACCCGTTCGTCGAGACGTGTGGCCGCGATGCCAAGCCGGTGGAGCGGCGCACCGTTACCATCGAAGCGGTCTATCAGCACGCCGACGGCGGCGGGAGCATCGTGGTGGGGAGCGCCACCGTGACCGAGCCTCCCGGCACGCGTCCCGCGCCCGTGCACCGACCCGCTCAGAGCGCACGCTGAGCCGGCGTCTGCCGGCAGGAAGGCCGGCCCGTCTGAGCGCAGGCAAGCCCATGGGGGCTAGACTTCTCGTAACACCACCATCCCTCTTGACAAATATTGAGAGCTGGGTATATATTGACGTACGTATTGGCAACCGCGTGAAGGTTGCCGTGCATACATAGGGTCCGGTGTCGGGTGATCTTCGTGGTCGACGCTAACCGGGTTTACGGAGACCTTGGGAGAGGGACCGGGTCGTAATCCTGAGAGGGAGCTGCTTCGCGTGATTTCGTTGGGGAGATACGTGGTTGAGAAGCCTTGCGCACTTGGCGCGCCCGTAATGGGACGCGTCAGCGTCGCTGACGCGTCTCTCTCTCTCTCTCTCTCTCTGGCCGAGCCGGCGCCTAGCCGCTAGCTCACTCCGTCGCGGCGGCTTGCCGCGGCATTCCGGGCGTTTGACCCGGTGGAGCGTTCCCTGCCCGTGCGAGGCGGTGGGGCTTTGACCGGAGAGCTCTTGCTCACGCGCGGAAGCTTCGTGCCCAAGGCAAGCACTCGGCTCAGGCCGGCGCCAAGCCGGATGTCCGTCAAGCGCGGATCTGCGGAGGACGGTGAAAACCGTTACACCGCCGCGTCGCCCTCTGGCGTCGACGGACGACGCCGGGAGCGCGTCACCGAAGTTCAGCGCGCACGGATCCTGAACGCGATGACGCAGGTCGCGGTGGAGCGCGGGGCGCCCAACGTGACCGTGGCTCACGTGGTGGAGCGCGCGGGGGTGTCGCGGCGCACCTTCTACGAACTGTTCAGCGACAGCGAGCAGTGCCTGCTCGAGGCTATCGACCACGAGCTGGACTGTGCCCGCAGCAGGGTGCTCGCCGCTCATGACCCGCAAGCTCCCTGGAGGGTGCAGATGCGAGCCGGCATCGTGGCGCTGCTGGGGCTGTTCGACGAGCAGCCGACGACGGGACGGCTTCTGATCGTCGAGGCGCTGGGCGCGGGGCCGAAGGCGCTCGAGCGTCGCCGGCGGGTGCTCGACCCGCTGATCGCCGCGGTCGATCGAGGACGCCTGGAGAAGGCGAGCCGAGACACCTCCCCGCTCATCGCGGAGGCTGTCGTCGGTGGCGCCCTTTCGCTGCTCCACACGCGCATGAGCGCCACCCCCGCTCGCCCGCTGGCGGGCCTCGCCAACGAGCTGGCGAGCATGATCGTGCTGCCCTATCTGGGCTCTGTCGCCTCGCGCCGTGAGCTGCAACGCCCGCTGCCCCGCACGAACGCAGGCCTGCATTCCGGCTCACCCGCACAAGCCGATCCGTTCAAAGGCGCGGGGATGCGCTTGACCTATCGCACGATGCTCACCCTCTGTGCGATCGCCGAGCATCCGGGCTGCTCCAACAGGCAGGTCGGACAGCTGGCAGGCGCCGAAGATCAGGGTCAGATCTCAAAGCTGCTTGCGCGCATCGAGCGTCTCGGCTTGATCGCAAACCAGACCGATGGCTTCAGCAAGGGTCAAGCCAACGCCTGGACGCTCACCCCCGCCGGTCAGCAGGTGGTCAAGAGCCTCGAGCAGCAGACACAAGTCCAAAGCACCCGCGGCGACCGCGAGGAGCCTGACATGAAAAACACGCCCGCTCGTTCGCGCGGTCCTTTGAGGAGGGGATGAATATATGAGTGCTCGTGGCATGACGCTTGCGACACTGGCATCGCTTTGCCTGTCGATCGCCGCGGCGCTGGGGTCCAGCGCCCCGGCGCTCGCAGACGCCTGTCCCAACGAACAGTTTCGAACGGGCTTCTCTGCGGCGTTGCCGGATTGCCGCGCGTACGAGTATGTGTCGGCGCCGGGCAGCGAACCTTATTTCGACACTTTTGGTGAAGCCGGCAATGTGACGGGCAATTCGTCGACCCCCGGGGGCGCGCGTAACGAGCGGGCATCCATCACGGGCAATCGCTTCATGTATTTCTCTACCGCGGCACCCCCTGGCGCCCCGAGCGACGGGCCATATTTTCTTTCCACCCGGACGGCCAAAGGCTGGACGACAGAAGATCTGATCCCCCCAGGGTCCGAGCGCAACACCTTCGTCTGCGAAAGCGCCTATATAGCGGGGGTTGCACCGGACCTCTCCAAGGTCGTCCTCGCCGACGGCTGGGGTCAGGGTCCTGATGGCGGAAGGCCCAGCTCCGAGGACTGCGGACATGACGAACCGCGACTGGTCGAAGGCGAGCCTGAAGCATTCCAAAACCTCTTCGTCCGCGACAACGAAACAGGCGCCTACGCCTTGGTGGACCCGTCTCCCATCGCAGACACTCCGACCGAAGCGTGGTTCCAGGCCGCCTCAGCCGATCTCAGTCACGTCGTCTTCGAAGAGGGCGCCCGACTCACACCCGAAGCGCCAGCGGTCACCGAAGTCGAATCTCAACGTGAATACGACCTCTACGACTGGGCCAACGGGGTTGTGAGGCTCGTCACCCTGCTTCCGGACGGAGCTCCTGTTCATGGCACTCTGGTCGACCGCCACATCTATAACGGTCAAGACCGTATATCGATAGAAGGCGGCCAGCACGGCGGCCCTAGCCCGGTGATTACAAATGCCGTATCCGAAGACGGGACACGGGTGTTCTTCGTCGCCGAAGGCAACCTGTACGAGCGCGTGCATGCAGACCGTGCGCAGAGCCCGATCGACGGCGAAGGTCACTGCTCAGACCCGTCCTTGGCGTGCACCGTGCAGGTCGACGCATCGCAGGCAGGCGGGTCCGGTGGCGGCGGCCTGTTCATGCGGGCGAGCGCCGACGGCTCGAAGGTGTTCTTCACCGACAGCGACACAGCGGGCCTTACAGCGGACACGGTGCCGGGAAGTGGTCAGAACCTGTACGAGTACGACCTCGAAACCGGCAAACTGACAGATCTCACTCCGGTCGGCGATGCGCGCACCCTGGGCGTCGCCGGTACGAGCGAAGACGGCGCATACGTGTATTTCGTTGCTGAAGGAGCGCTCACTGCTGCAGTGAACTCCGTGGGCGCCAAAGCGACGCCGGGGGAAGGCAACCTCTATCTCTGGCACGCCGGCACGCTCAGCTTCATCGCGAGCCTTCTCCCGTCGCCCCCCGGGGGCGCGGCAAACGAAGAAGCGGAACGGGACGAGTGCGACTGGCGGGTGTTCTGTCTCACCTCGAAAGTCTCGCCAAACGGTCAGTTCATCGGTTTCAACTCCGTGGGGAGCCCGACCGGCTACGACAACACGGACGTGCACACCGGGAAGGCAGACCAGGAGATCTATCTGTACGACGCGGGACACGACAAGCTCAGCTGCGTGTCGTGTGACACGAGTGGCGCTCCGCCGATCGGTCCGGCGGGCTTCCGCATCATCACCGAAGCCGGGTTGAGCATAAACGACGGCCTCGAGCCGAGCGTGCCACGCAACGTCCTCGACGATGGTCGTGTCCTCTTCGACACCATCGAGCCGCTGGTGCCCAGTGCGGCGATCGGAGCGTCGCACGTATACGAGTACGAGAACGGGCAGGTGCATCTGATATCGAGCCCAACCGGCAGCGATGCGTACTTCTTCGATGCCGGTGCAAGCGGGAATGACGTGTTCTTTGCGACTGCCCAACGCATGCTTGCGGGCGACACCGCGGCGATCAGCCTGTATGACGCCCGTGTCGACGGCGGCTTCGCGGAAGCGGGAAGCGCAACGGCGTGCAGCGAAGAAGACTGCAAGGGGGCGCTCAGCCCGACACCTATGTTCGGTGCGCCCAGCAGCGCGACGTTCGTCGGACCCGGCAACCAGCCCCCGCTCCCCTCGAGCGCCAAGGCGAAGGCGAAGGCGAAGGCCAAGCCGCTCAGCGCCCGTGCGCGGAAGCTTGCCGCCGCCCTGAGGGCATGCCGAAGAAAGCCAAAGCGAAAGCGCGCCTCCTGTGAGAGGAAAGCACGGAGAGCCTACAAGTCTTCCACCAGGAGGGGCAAGTGATGCATTCATCGACGTCCAAGGCAGCGTTCGCATTCACAGTGCTCCTCGCGATCCTGTCCCTGAGCGCGGGGACTGCCTTTGCAAAGATCGTGCACCCGTCCGAAGGAAGCTTCAACGGCTCCGACGCACCGGGTGGCCCGCTCGGCCAAACCCTAGTCAGCGCCGCGATCGACCAGGAAAGCGGCGACGTATACGTCCTTGAATCCAATGTGTTCGGGATCGGCAAGGGGTTGATAGACAAGTTCGACGCAAACGGGGTGTACGCCGGCGTGCAGATCGCCGCGCCTGGCACAGGCTCGTTCGCGTTCGGTTTGCAGTCGGGCTTGGCGGTCGACAACTCTCTGGGTGTCAACAAAGGGGATCTCTACGTAGCCGACACGGAAAAAGGCCTCGTGGAGCGCTTCAGCTCGACGGGAACCTATCTCAGCCAGATCGACGGCAGCGAAACACCGGGGACCTCGATTACTCCGAGTGGCCTGGCGGTGGACTCGAGCGGCGATCTGTACGTCGCTGACAACGCGCACGCGGTCATCGACAAGTTCGATCTCACGGGCAAATATGTGAGCCAGATCGCCGACGCGCATCTGACGAGCGAAATGGATTCGATCGCGTTCGACTCGGCAGGCGACCTGTACGTCACCAACATGTTCAGCAACGTGGTTCAGTTCGACGCCACGGGGACGTTCGTCTCCGAACTCGACAACAGCTTCCCACAAGGGGTGGCTGTCGACCCGGCCAACGATCACATCTACGTATCCAAAGGTCGGACCACGGCAGAGTACGAACCTTCCGGCAACCTTGTGAGCCTCTTCGGCGAAAACCTGCCGGGTTTTCATTTCGGCGTCGCCGTGGATGGTGCGAGCGGAAGGGTGTACCAGACCAGCTGGTTCGGCGGAGGGCAGGTTTGGATGTTCGGCCCCGATACCGTGGTTCCGACGGTGACGACCGGATCGGCGTCCAATGTGCGGGAAGTGACCGCGAGCATCGACGGCCGCGTGGATCCCGATTTGCCGCATGGTGGCGGTCCGGTGACCGAATGCGAGTTCGAATACGGCACCTCCACCGAATATGGCCAGACGGCTCCGTGCTCGCCGGCAGGTCCATATGCGACCGCGGCGGAAGTGAGCGCGGAACTGTCCGGATTGACGCCGTCTACGACTTATCACTTCCGCATCGACGCGGCGAACTCGAATAAAATCGCCAGCTACGGCGAAGACGCCACGTTCACGACGTTCGGCCCGCCGGCGGTTGACAGCGAGGGGACGCAGAAGGCGCTCACCAAGACGGCGGTCGTCGAAGCGCAGATCAACCCCTTCGGATCGGATACCACCTGCCAGATCCAGTATGTCGACGAAGCGGGCTTCCAGGCCTCCGAATATGCAGGCGCGGTGACCGTGCCTTGCGCCAAGCAGGATCTGGGCTCCGCGTTCGGCGACCAGAGCGCAGGCGCCACGACCCTGACCGGCCTTCGCGTCAACGCGACCTATCACTATCGCTTCGTCGCCAGTAACGCCAGTGGGACAACCGACGGGGCCGACCAGACGTTCGTGACGTTCGGCATTGAATCGTTCAAAATGGAATTGCTCGACGAAAGTGGGCAGCCCTATACCCAAGCAGGGGGCCATCCGTTCAAGATGGTTGTGAATTTCGCTCTGCATACCTCGGGTCATGGCGTCAACGGGCCAAATGGAGATGGGAACCTCAAGGATGTCGAAACCGAGCTTCCCCCCGGCCTGGTGGGCAACCCGACTGCCACCCCCAGATGCTCTCACGGCGAGCTGCAGCTGCAGAATTGCAGCGACGCCGCCCAAGTGGGCATGCTCGAAATAGAATCGTCCGTCGAACGACTCGTCGCGCCCCTGTACAACATGGTCCCAACCACCGACATCCCGGCGGAATTCGGGGCGCGCTTCGGTGGTTACACAAACGTGTATATAGATGCGGGCGTTCGCAGCGGCGGCGATTACGGAGTCACCGCATCCAGCCTGAACTCCTCTACCGCGGTCAGCGTCACCGGGGTCAACGCGATCCTGTGGGGCATCCCCGCGGATCCCGGCCACGACAACGAACGATATTGCAGGCATGACATCGGCGGAGGCGTCATCCAGTTTGCGGCGGGTTGTGAAAGCAGCGCTGTGGCGGAGCCCTTCCTCATCGATCCGACGTCGTGCTCGGCGGAGACCGCAAGGTTGCGCGTCAACACCTGGCAGGCGCCCGACGAATCGGTGCGCGCGGAATCCCAGCTGCCTGCCTTCACCGGGTGCGACAAGCTGGCGTTCGACCCGTCCATCTCGGTGCTGCCGGATACGAGCACCGAGGATTCGCCGAGCGGAGTCACAGTCAAACTCCACGTGCCACAGAACGAAAGCAAATCGCTGGAAGCGCTGTCTGCCCCGGATTTGCGCGAAGCGGTCGTCGCGCTGCCGGCTGGCGTGACCGTCAACCCATCCGCGGCGAACGGGATGCAGGCGTGTTCGCTGGAGCAGATCGGCCTTGAAAACGCAAACCAGCCGACGTGCCCCGACGCATCGAAGGTCGGCTCGGTTGAAATCGAATCGCCCCTGCTGCCGGACACCCTGAAGGGCTCGGTGTATCTGGCCGAACAGGAACGCAACCCGTTCGGCTCGCTCGTCGCCCTGTATGTGACCGCCGAAGCAGACGGGGTGTTGATCAAGGTGGCGGGCGAAACGCGTCTGGACCCGCTGACCGGCCAGCTGACGAGCACGTTCAAGGACACGCCGCAGCTGCCGTTCAGCGACTTCCGCCTGCACTTCTTCGGAGGACCGCGCGCGCCGCTGTCCACCCCCAAGCTGTGCGGCGACTATCAAACAACCTCGACGCTCACGCCTTGGTCGGCGCCGGAATCGGGGCCTGCGGCTTTCCAGCTCAGCTCGTTCCTGATCGACGCCGGGCCGACGGGCGGACCGTGCACGAGCCCCGGCTTCGCTCCCGGTTTCACGGCGGGCACCACCAGCAATCAGGCCGGCGGCTACAGCCCGTTCACGTTCACGATGAGCAGAGGCGACGGCGAACAGAACCTCGGCACCATCTCCTCGACGCTTCCCCCCGGCCTGACCGGGATGCTTACGAAGGTGCCCCTGTGCGACGAAGCGCAGGCAAAGGCGGGGACGTGCCCGGCGGCGAGCATGATCGGGCACGTCACGACGGGCGTCGGGGCGGGGCCTGATCCCCTGTTCGTGCCCGAGCAGGGCAAGCCGCTGGACCCCGTCTATCTGACGGGTCCCTACAAGGGCGCCCCGTTCGGCCTGAGCGTGGTGGTGCCCGCCGAAGCCGGACCGTTCAACCTCGGTGAAGGCGGACGACCCGTCGTCGTGCGCGCGGCGGTCAGGGTCGACCCGATCACGGCGCAGATCACCGTCACGAGCGATCCCCTGCCGCAGATCCTGAAGGGCGTCCCGCTGGACATAAGAAGCGTCAACGTCACGATCGATCGACCCGAATTCACGCTCAACCCGACGAGCTGCGAACGCATGCAGATCGCCGGGACGATCGACAGCGGTGCGGGCGCATCGACGACCGTGAGCGCTCCCTTCCAAGCCACCAACTGCGCCGCCTTGTCGTTCAAGCCGCTGTTCCAGGTGAGCACGAGCGGCAGGACGTCGCGCCGGAGCGGGGCAAGCCTTGACGTGAAGCTCTCCTATCCGAAAGGGGCGTTGGGCTCTGAGGCGAACATTCGCTACGTCAAGGTGGATCTGCCCAAGCAGTTGCCGTCGTATCTGCCGACGTTGCAGAAGGCGTGCATCGAGAGCACGTTCGCTCGCAACCCAGCCGACTGCCCAGCGGCTTCGATTGTCGGCACCGCCACGGCGTCCACCCCGGTCATCCCCGTTCCGCTGACCGGGCCTGCGTATTTCGTGTCCAACGGAGGCGCGAAGTGGCCGGAACTGGTGATCGTCCTATCGGGGTACGGCGTGACGGTTCAGCTGCACGGCGAAACGTTCATCAGCAAAGGCGTGACGAGCAGCACGTTCGATTCCGTCCCGGACGTGCCGATCGGAAGTTTCGAGCTGAGGCTGCCCCAAGGCCCGAACCATGCCCTCGCAGCCAACGGCAACCTCTGCGCGAGCAAGCTGCGGATGCCGACGAAGTTCGTCGCGCAGAGCGGCCTCGAAATAAGGCGGTCCACGCCGATAGCGCCAACCGGCTGCAGCAAGCACAAGCCGAAGCACCAGAAGCACAAGAAGAACAAGCATCGGAAGGGCAAAGCGAAATAACGGCGGCGCGTGGGACGGCACTCGACGGATGGGCCGCGATTCCGCGGCCATCCGGCGAGGCGCCGCTCCCGCAAAGCGCCAGCCGCCAAACGCCCATACCCAGCCTCCCGGAGCGCCGCAACCGGCTCAGGTCTCAGCCACGGCCTGCGCCGCGATCTCCTTGCCGGCGAACGGCGTCACGACGATGTACATCACGTGGTCGGTGAGCTCCGGCAGGCGCTCGGTGCGCCCGTGCAGGATGTAGTCGTGCATCAGCTCGAACACTCCTCCGACGATCGCCTCGCGCACCACTGGCGGCGGCATGTTCGGATAGCTGTCGGCGGGACCGATGTCGAGCAGCTCAATGTAGGAGAAGTTGGCCTCGTTCACACGGCCCGTCATGTGCGGGTAGGCGATCAGGATGTCAACGCACGCGAGCTTTGCGGCGGCGGGCTCCGAAGCGATGATTTCCAGCAGCGCGCTCACCCCGCGCCTGACGTTGTGCGCCCAGCTGAGGCGCAGGTCGAGCGAGCGGTTGACGGCTGCCATCGCCTTGGAGTGAGCCATCTCGAACGTGGCGAGGAACGCCTCCTCCTTGCTGTCGAAGTGCTCGTAGAAGGTCTGTAGCGAAACCGCCGCCTCGGCGACGATCTCCTCGAGGTTGAGCGCCGGGTAGCCCTTGGAGGCTGTCAGGTTGGCGACCGCGTCGAAGATCCGCTCGCGCTGGTTGTGCGCGATGAATCCGCGGGGGAGGTTGTGCTCGCCGCGCGGCAGCCCGCGCGCCGCCCAGCGCGGCGAGGGCGAGAACGAGCCCGGCGCCCGCCCACCTTGGAGCTGGCCGTGCCTGCGCGCGCGCGGGCGCATCTGGATTTGCGCTGGCGAGGGGTAGTAGCTCGCGATCCAGCCCACCAGATCCGGGATCAGCTTCTGCAGTTCGGTCTTCAGCGCCTTGCTCGAGCGCCTGCGCCTGACACGTGCATAGAGGATCGTGCGCAGTGCGCCGACGATCGCTCGGGCAACCGGGTCGGGGATGCTGCCCTCGCCCGGCGCGTGCGCGAACAGGCTGCTCACGAAGCGGGTCAGCCGGTCGGCGTCGCGCGCCCAGCGCTCGATGCCCACCGGCCCGGCGGCGCCCATCTCGACCGACACCAGGCGCGCCGCATCCGGTCGCTCGCTGCTGGCGTCGAAGATCGCGCGCACGAGCCGCTCGATCTGCTCGGTCCACGGAGCCTGCGGCTCGTAGCCGGCGACGATGCGCTCGGTCAAACCCTCCAGCAGGGAGTCGTAGGTGGCGAGCAGGCACTCCTCCTTGTTCTCGAAGTGCTCGTAGAAGCTGCGCCGGGATACGCCCGCGCGCTTGACCAAGTCGGAGATCGTGCTCGCCACGAAACCGTGCTCGTCGACCGCTTCGATCATCGCCTCGTACAGCCGTTCGCGCTGGTGGGCCGCCACCTCCTCGCGGGGCAGCGCCTGCGGACCGCGGGGAAGGCCACGCCTGCCGCTCGCTCGCTGTCCCTCGCCGTCGGCTTGGGGCTTCCCGTCCGAGCGGCCATCGGATCGCGAACTCTCCCGCGGGGTGGGGTCTGGACGCCTGCTAGCTCGCCGCTGGGCCATAGCTATAGCTTAGACCTTGACAGGATGCGTAAGGACTGATTTATTTGAGGAGCATTGAGGAGGGTCCCGGATCGTGAGCGGAGAGCCGTAGTGCGCCGGAAGCAATCCGAAAATCCACAACATGAGCGATTTTCCGCAGTGACTGCAGATGGGGTTGCGGGCTGCTGGAGGGCTGCCGACAAGTTCTATTCTTTCGGAACTTCTGTAGGCCACGTGCTATTAGCTGTGCGCTCCGGCATAAGCGCCGGGGACCATGTTGTCCGAACCGGCCCACCGTGGATGTCGTTGAGAGGTGACCATCTATGAGGATGTTTCCCTGCGAGCAGGACCTGATGCTGCGGGCGCTGCACCCGCGTTGGCCCTATCGCCGCTCGCACTGTCGTCATGACCTTCATTGGCTCGTTCGCGTCCACCCGCGCCGCCGCTGGTGTACCGCCTGGCGGCGCCACCACGTCGCCTGCCTGCCGCCCCCCAGCCGCCGACCGCCGCTGAGCTAGCAGGACGACTGCCGCTGAGCTAGCAGGACGACTGCCGCGCCTCTCGCGGGGTAGGATCGCAGTCGATGGGTGTCACCGGCGAAGAGGAGATCCGCAGGCTCTCGATCGACACGATCAGGGGCCTTGCGATGGATGCTGTTCAGAAGGCGAACGCCGGCCATCCGGGGACGGCGATGGCGCTCGCCCCGCTCGCCTACACGCTGTATGAGCACGTCATGCGGCTCAACCCCGCCGACACCGCCTGGGCGGATCGCGACCGCTTCATCCTGAGCGCCGGGCACGCGTGCGTGCTCCAGTACGCGATGCTGCACCTCACCGGCTTCGATTTGAGCCTGAGCGATCTCGAAAGCTTCCGCCAGTGGGAGTCGCGCACGCCCGGCCATCCCGAGCGCGGGCACACCCCGGGCATCGAGGTGACGACCGGCCCGCTCGGCCAGGGCGTTGGCAACGCGGTGGGGATGGCGATCGCCGAGCGCACGCTCGCCGAGCGCTTCAACCGCCCCGGCTACGAGGTTGTGAACCACCACACCTACGCGATCTGCTCCGACGGAGACATGATGGAGGGAGTGAGCCAGGAGGCGGCTTCGATCGCCGGTCACTTCGGGTTGGGCAAGCTGATCGTCTGCTATGACGACAACCGGATCACGATCGACGGCACCACCGCCCTGTCGTTCGACGGTGAGAACCACGTCGCTCGCTTCGAGGCGGACGGATGGCACGTGCAGCGGGTTGAGGATTCCGAGGACGTGCAGGCGCTGCACGCCGCTCTGGTGGCGGCGCGCGAGGAAACCGAGCGGCCGTCGTTCATCGCGATCCGCTCGCACATCGGCTATCCGGCGCCGAACGCCACCGACACCGCCAAAGCGCACGGCGCGCCGCTCGGCGAGGAGGAGGTGCGCGCCACCAAGCAGGTGATGGGCTTCGACCCCGACCGCTCGTTCCAGGTGGATGAGCGTGTGTACAAGCACATGAGCCTGCGCGACCCGGGCGCCGCCGCGCAAGCCGAATGGGAGGAGCGCGCGCAGGCTTGGCGCAAGCGCTACCCGCAGCTCGGCGAGGAATGGGACCGGGCGCTCAGCGGGCGGTTGCGCGACGGCTGGGAGCGGTCGCTGCCGAGCTTCTCCGCCGGCGAGAAGATCGCCACCCGCTCGGCGGGGCAGAAGGCGATGGCGGCGTTCAACGAGTTCGCCCCGACGATGATCGGCGGGGCGGCTGACCTCGTGGAGTCCACCAAGACGCTGTTCGAGGGCGGGGGCATCTTCTCGCGGGTGCACGCCGGGCGCAACATCGCGTTCGGCATCCGAGAGCACGCGATGGGCGCGATCGTCAACGGGGCTGCCGCGCATGGCGGCATCGTCAAGCCGTACGGCTCGACGTTCTTGATCTTCTCCGACTACATGCGCCCGAGCGTGCGCTTGTCGGCGCTGATGAGCCTGCCCGTGGTGTGGGTGTGGACGCACGACTCGGTGGGTTTGGGCGAGGACGGTCCGACGCACCAGCCGGTCGAGCACTACGCCGCACTGCGCGCGATCCCCCGCCTGTGGGTGATCAGGCCGGCTGACGCCAACGAGACGGCTGCCGCTTGGCGCGTCGCGCTCGCGCGCGAGGATGGGCCGGTCGCCCTGCTGCTCTCCCGCCAGAACATCCCCGTGCTCGACCGCTCGGAGCTGGGAGCGGCTGAGGAGCTCGAGCGCGGCGGCTACGTCCTCTGGGACTCGCGCGCGAACGGTGCGGCGGCGTCGGCTGACGGAGCTGCGGGCGCAGGCCGAGAGCTCGACCTGGTGCTGATATCGACCGGCGCAGAGGTGGGTCCGACGCTCCAGGCGGGGCGCGAGCTCGCAGGCGAAGGCCACGCGGTGCGGGTTGTGTCGATGCCCTGCATGGAGCTGTTCGAAGATCAGCCGAGCGCGTACCGCGAGAGCGTCATACCGCGCGAGGTGCCCGCTCGTCTGGCGGTGGAGCCCGGAGCGAGCATGAGCGGGTGGAAGTGGGTGGGCGACCGTGGAGACGTGGTGGGCGTCGATCGTTTCGGGGCATCCGCCCCGGGTACAACCGTTCTCGAGGAGTTCGGCTTTGGAGCCGACTCGATAGCTGCGCGCGCCACCGAGCTCCTGCGGGTCACCGAGCAGGTGCGCGCGAGCTGAGATCCGCAAGGATCAGCCGCCGTACGCGTCAAACTGATTGAGACGATGACAAGCAACCGCTCACCGCTTCAAGCTCTCTCCGCCCTCGGCCAGAGCGTGTGGATCGACTTCCTCTCGCGCGACGCCATCCGCGGCGGGGAGCTGCAGCGGCTGATCGACGAGGACGCGGTGGTGGGCGCCACCTCCAACCCGACGATCCTGCAGAAGGCGATGACTGCCGGCGAAGCCTACGACGATCAGTTGCGCGAGCTGGCGGGCAAGGAGGTCGAGGAGGTGTTCTGGACGCTCGCACAGCAGGACATCGGCGAGGCGTGCGACCTCTTCCGCCCGGTGTGGGACGCCGGGTTGGGTCGCGACGGCTACGTGTCGATCGAGGTGGATCCCCGCCTCGCGTACGACTCGCTGGCGAGCTACCGTGAGGCGATCAGGCTGCACGAGGCGATCGACCGCCCCAACCTGCTCGTCAAGATCCCAGCCACCAAGCCCGGGTTGGCGGCGATCGAGGATGCGATCGCCAAGGGCCGCTCGATCAATGTGACGCTGATCTTCTCACTGCGCCGCTACGCCGAGGTGGCGGAGTCCTACATCCGGGGCCTTGAGCGCCTCGTCGCCGAGGGCGGCAACCCGAGCAAGGTGGTGTCGGTGGCGAGCTTCTTCGTCTCGCGCATCGACACCGAGGCCGACCGGCGGCTCGACGACGCGGGCCATCCGCAGCTGAAAGGGCGACTGGCGGTCGCCAACGCGCGCCTTGCCTACCAGCACTACAAGCAGGCGTTCTCAGGTGAGCGTTGGGAGTTCCTGTCGAGCAAGGGCGCCACGCCGCAGCGCGTGCTGTGGGCATCCACCTCGACGAAGAACCCCGACTACCCGGACACGGTGTACGTCGACGAGCTGATCGGTCCCGACACGATCAACACGATGCCGCTCGAGACGGTGGAGGCCTTTCAGGATTGCGGCTCGCCGGTGCCGCGTCTGGAGGGGGGCGTGAGCGACGCTCATGCGCTGTTCGACGAGCTTGCACGCGCGGGAGTCGACTACGACGACATAACCGACACGCTCGAGCGCGAGGGCGTTGAGAAGTTCGAAGCATCCTTCTCCGAGCTGCTCGGTGCGCTGGAGGAGAAGCTCGGTGCGCTCGCTCGCGCCTGAGGGCGGCGAGCTGCTGTCTTGCAACCTGCTCGCTGTCGGGAAAATCCGCCTAACATGAAGCCGCATGGAGGAACGCGAGGGTCCCGGCGCGGCGCAGCTGCCTGCGCCCCCGTCTGAACGCGCGGCCTGGGCGACAGCCATCGGCTTGGCGACCGTAGGCGCGGCGGTGCTCGGCCTGATCGCGAGCGGCGTGATCGGGCGCAGCCCCGCTGTGCCGGGACCGCCCGCGGTGCTGGCTGTCACGCCTACGCCCCCTCCAGCCTCGGCGGTCAGCTATGAGGGCTCCACTCAGGGGCGCCTCGCGGCGGCGGTGCTCGAGCGGCGGGGCAAGCGCCGGCCCGGGCGTTCGATCGTAGGAGAGCCGCCGCACGCGTTACAGAGTCGAGACCTCACGCTCTTCCAGGCTCAAACGAGCTCTTACATCTCGCCGCACTGGTTGCAGGCGTTTTACCCGATCTACGCCGAAGCGCAGCGCACGTTTGGCGTGAACTGGCTGCTGATCGCCTCGATTCACAAGCAGGAGACAGCCTTCTCCACCAACTCAACCACCTACCACGGGCTCAACTTCGCCGGCTGCTGCGGAGGCCCGATGCAATTCAACGTCACCAACGGCCCGGTGACGACATGGGCGCTGGTGAGCAACTCCTACGCCTATGGGCACAGGCCGAGCTCCTACAACCACATGACCGCCGCCCATCCGTCGATCTACGACGACTTCGACGCGATTATGGCGGCGGCGCACCTGCTCTCCGCGGACGGCGCCGGTTATGCACTGGATGCGAGCGCCTGGAACGCCGCGTATGACTACTACGGCCACGACCTCGCCGGGGTGACCTACGCAGACCAGGTGCTCGCGCGCGCGATCGGTTGGTCCCAGCACGGCTTCTGCATCAACTGCGGAGTCGAAACACGGCTCGTGGATGCAGTTCAAGGCGCCTACGGTGCGCCGGTGGCGGATGCGCTGCAAGCTGAAGTGGGTCAGCGCTCGGCGCAAGCGCCGGCACGCTCCACCGAAGCGCTCAGGCGGCCTGCGCCTGCGCGATCAGCTCGCCGGCGACGCGGTCGGTAGCCGCCGCCGTACCGCCGAGCAGCCGACGCGAGAGCTGGGCGCGGCGGAAGTAGAGCGGCGCATCGTGCTCCCACGTGGCACCGATCCCGCCGTGCACGGAGATCATCGTGCGAGCGGCGTGGTCCAGCGCGCCTCCCGCCACCGAGCGGGCGGCGTTGGCGGCGAGCGGGAACTCCTCCG
This sequence comes from Solirubrobacteraceae bacterium, assembly GCA_051955355.1. Taxonomy (GTDB): domain Bacteria; phylum Actinomycetota; class Thermoleophilia; order Solirubrobacterales; family Solirubrobacteraceae; genus Palsa-744. Next base: position 69,199 of record JBQCGU010000030.1, read on the forward strand.
GGGCGCCGCGGCGCGACCAGCCGGCGTAGTAGAGCAGCGAGCGGGTGTTCTCGCGCCGGCGCAGCACCTCGGTGAGCGAGTGCTTGACCGCTTGATAGGAGCCGATCGCCCGCCCGAACGTGAAGCGCTCCTTGGCGTACGCCACAGACACCTCCAGCGCCGTCTCGACGCTGCCGAGCGACTCGGCGGCGATCAGCGCCTGTGCAAGGTGCCACGCGGCGGCGAGCGCTTCCTCGTCGGCGTCGAGCAGCGTCGCCTGCGCGTTCGCGAGCGCCACATGCCCGAGCGAGCGTGTTGCGTCGTAGCGGGTGGTTGCCGTGACCGACACCCCGGGCGCGGACGCCTGGATGGCGACGCCCACGGGCTTGCCGTCGAGCAGCGCCACGCCAACGAGCACGTCGGCGCCGGGAGCGTCGGGGACGAACGCCACTTCGCCGCTGAGGAGCACCTGGCCGTCGCCGGCGCCCTCGCGCGTGGCGCTCGGCAGGCCCACCCGCTCCATGCCCTCGCGCGGATCGACGCTCCACGCCTCGCGCACGTCGTCCGCCGGACGGGCCGGCAGATAGGCGGCGCGCTGCTCGCCGCTGGCGAGCGCCTGCAGGAGTGCGGCGTCGGCTTTGGCGTCGTTTAGGATCGCGGTGGCGGGCAGATGGCCGAGCAGCGAATGCGCTGCAAGCACGCGCCCGCACTCCTCGAGCACGAGCATCGCCTCGAAAGCATCCAACCCGGCACCGCCGGCAGCCTCGTCGATCAGCAGACCCGGCCAGCCGGCCTCGCGGGAGGTGAGCCACAGGTCGGGCAATGCGCTCTGCTCGCCGTCGAGCGCCGCTCGGGCCGCCTCGAGCGTCTTGAAGCGGGACAGGGCGCCGCGGGCGGCCTCGCGCAGGAACACCTGCTCGTCTGAGAGGGCGAGGTTCATGCTGGCGCTCCTTCCTTGGAGCGAAGCTCCGAGAACGGGATTCCCTTGTCCAGGCGTGGCTCGGGCGGCAGGCCCAGGACACGCTCGCCGATCGTGTTGCGCAGGATCTCCTCCGTTCCACCGGCGGACTTCAAGCCGGGCAGGAACGAGATCATGTAGGCCCACTCCCCGTTTTCGTCGAGCGCGTCCGGTCCAACCACGTCGGTGATCAGATCGCCGGCTTTGATCGCGCCGTTGACGATCGTCACCTTTGCCAAACCCGCCTCAGGCCCGGGGATCTGCCCGCGCTGCAGGGCGGTCAGCGTGCGGTAGCCGGTGAAACGCACGGCGAGCAGCTCGCTTGCGATCTCCCCAAGGCGATGGCGCACCTCGGGATCGCGCCGTGCGTGCTCGTCTTGCGCGATCGGCTTGGCGAAGCGAACCGAGTTGTAGCCAAGGCCCTCGCCGCCGAGGCCGATCGTGACGCGCTCGAACATCAGCGTCGTCAGGGCGGTGCCCCACCCGCCACCCACGCCGCCAACCACCGCGCCGGCGTCGAGCTCGACGTCGTCGAGGAACACCTCGTTGAACTCAGCCTCGCCTGAGATCTGGCGCAACCCGCGCACGGTGACGCCAGGGGCGTCCATCGGGACGATGAACATCGTCAAGCCCTTGTGCTTGGGCTGCTCGGGGTCGGTGCGGGCGAGCAGCAGGCCGTAGGAGGCGAACTGGGCGTTGGTGGTCCACACCTTCTGCCCGGTCAGCCGCCAGCTGCCGTCCTCCGCTTGCCGGGCGCGAGTCTGCACCGCAGCCAAATCCGAGCCGGCGGCGGGCTCGGAGAAGAGCTGGCACCAGACCTCGTCGCCGTGGAGCATCGGACCGAGATAGCGCGCCTTCTGCTCCTCGCTGCCGTGGGCGATGATCGTCGGTCCGAGCATCCCCACGCCGATCGCGTCGAGAATCCCAGGCACTTTTGCGCGAGCGATCTCCTGGTTGCAGACCACCTGCTCGATCGGCCCGAGTCCCTGTCCGCCGCAGTCCTTGGGCCAGGTCACGCCGGCGAGCCCCGCCTCGGCGAGCTTGCCCTGCCACGCGCGGCGGGCGGCGACGATCTCGTCCTCGTCCCGCAGGGCGTCGGGGCCAGTCAGGACAGGTGCCTGGTGCTTGTTCTGCTCGAGCCACGCGCGCGCCTGGGCGCGGTAGGCAGCCTGCTGTGGGGTGTCGTCGAGATCCACTTTCCCTCCTCTTGGCTGACTGGCCAGTCAATCTTGGCAGAAAACTCCTCCCAGAGCCTCGCCCGGCATGTCAGACGCATAGGGGAAAGGCGTCGAAAGACGCCTATCTGCCCTTCGGGACGAACGGTGCGCGTACGTGGGGCTGGTGGTAGATGTCTTCGTACGCCCTGTCGAGCAGCGCCTCGGCTTGACGGCCGAGTTCGGGGGAGTGCAGCAGCACGACCCCGAGTCGGATGTGGTGGCGCTCGGCGGTGCCCACCAGGCACAGGCCGGCGGCTTCGGTCTCGCCCGTCTTCAGCCCGGTCGCTCCCGGGTAGCCGTAACGCAGGAGCGGATTGTTGTTGTAGAGGTAGAGCTTGCCCCCCTTGATCGGGAAGGGCACGATCGCCGAGGCCGAGCCCACGATCGGCGCCAGCCGCGGCTGCGCAAGGTCGGCGACCGCAAGCTCGGCAAGGTCGAGGGCACACGAGCTGTTGCCGTTGTCGAGCCCTTCGGGCGAGGTGAAGCGGGTACACGCGAGCCCGAGCCTGGCGGCCTGCGCGTTCATGCGATCGACGAAGTGCGACACGCTGCCCGCCACGGCTTCGGCGAGCGCGATCGCCGCGTCGTTGCCCGACGGGAGCATCAGCCCGTAGAGCAGCGGGGTCAGCGGCACGTGCTTGTGCAGCGGCAGCAACCCCACCTTGGAGCCGGCTGCGTTCACCGCGTTGCGCGTGATGAGCACGCGCGCATCGGATGGCAGCGAGCGCACCACCAGCAACGCGGTCATCATCTTCGTGAGGCTCGCTATCGGAAGTATGCGCGTTGAGTTCCGCTGCCACAGGATCCTGCCGCTGTCCATGTCGAACACGAGCCCGGCGCGCGGCTCACGGCGGAAGGAGACGGTCAGCTCGGGCGGCTCGGTTGTGGACAGCCGCAGGGGTTGGGCTCCGAGCGGTAACCCCGCGCGAGAGACGGTCGGCGAACGCTCGTCTGAGGTGCTCCCGGAGTTGGCGTGTCGGGCGCCCGCAAGCGCGACAGCCGGATCGTGCACAGCTCTCACCTGGCGCCTGCCGTTATCGCCCTGAAACGCTCCACCCGCGAGTGCCAGCGCAAGGATGGCGGCAAGGGCGAGCACGAACGCGATCGCTGCCTTCATCAGCGATGAGGATGACGAAGCGCCCCGACGACCCCAACAGCCATGACCAGCACGCAGATCGCGGCGATCACGCCAGCCACGGTCACGCCCTTTTCGGCGAACACCGAGATGGTGAGGAAAGCGAAGCCCACGACGAAGGCGAGCGCGATCGAGAACACGGCGAGACGGGTCATCGAGATCGTCAGTACACCGGATAACGCGGAGGCACAGAGCGCCGGTGCTTGGCGAACAGGCCGATCAGCGCGAGGCCGAACAGGAAGCCGCCGATGTGCGCGAAGTACGCCACGCCCCCGGCGGAGCCGACGGGATCGGACAGGCCGGAGGCGCCGAAATAGATCTGTGTCAAGAACCAGAAGCCGAGCAGCAGGATGGCGGGCAGCTCGACGATCGTGACGAAGAAGATGATCAGCACGAGCGTCAGCACGCGGGCGCGGGGATAGAGCAGGATGTAGCCGCCGAGCACGGCGGCGATCGCGCCCGAGGCGCCCAGCGTGGGCGCATTGGAGCTGGGGCCGATCGCCACCTGGGCGGCCAGCGCGACGAAACCACCGAGCAGGTAGAAGAGGGGGAAGCGCACGCGCCCCATCGCGTCCTCGACGTTCGGCCCGAAGATCGCCAGGAAGAGCATGTTGCCGAAGATGTGCAGGAAGCCGCCGTGCAGGAACATCGAGCTGAACACCGTCACCCAGGTGGATGGTTGGGCGGGAGGAGTCCCCCTCACGCCGGGTTCTCCCTGGCAGGCGACGGTGTCGCCGACGCCTTCGGTCGTCTGGACGGTCACGAGCCCGCAGTGATGGCCAGGGTGGGTCAGCTCAAATGGGATGGCCCCGTAGCGGACCGAGGTGGACGTGGTTGGCCCGCCGAAGAACGATCCGCCGTGGCGGATCGAGAGCAGATACACCACGATGTTGATCGCGATCACCGCCACCGTCACCACGGGGAAGCGCTCGTGGGGGATGTTGTCCTTGAGCGGGAAGATCGGGCGAGCTTATCCCTGTGCCGCGAGGGTGTCGCCGGCGCGAGGCTCGGCGGCGAGCGGCCCGGTCCCGGGCTGCGGCTGGGGCACGTGCTGATCGGCGTGGTAGGAGGAGCGCACGAGTGGACCGGCGGCGACGTGCTCGAACCCCAGGGCATAGGCAGCCTCTTCCAGGGCGGCGAACTCATCGGGGTGCCAGTAGCGCACGACTGGCAGGTGGTTCTCGGTGGGCCGGAGGTACTGCCCCACGGTGAGGATCTGCACGCCGTGCTCGCGGAGCGCGGCGAAGGTGTCGA
>JBQCGU010000031.1:0-32215 GCA_051955355.1 Solirubrobacteraceae bacterium
GGCAATGAGCAGCAGGTCGAGGTCGGCGTCCATCGAGGCCCCCTAAGGTCGGCGATGCCAGTTAGCACCGCCGACTTCGACCCTGCTGCCCAGAAACCCTCGATCTCCACGGGCTTCCCCGTGGAATCAATCATCTAGCCGTTGCGTTGCCCCGGGGCGCCACCGATGCCGGGTGGCGCCCCGGGGGAGCCGGCGTCAGGCGAGGAGGCGGCTGGGCAGCGCCCGTCAAGAGCGCCGCGAGGTCCGGCCCAGCATCGCGATTTGCCACGCCGCGACCCAGCTCACAGCGTGATCCCGCCGTCCACGTGCAACACGGCGCCGGTGATGTAAGCCGAACGCTCGGAGGCCAGGAATCCCACCAGCTCGGCAACCTCGTGCGGCTGCCCGACACGGCGCATCGGAATCCGCTCCAGCGCCTGTTGGCGCGCCTTGTGTGAAAGTCCGGCGGTCATGTCGGTCTCGATGAATCCGGGCGCCACGGCGTTGACGCGGATGCCGTAGCGGGCCACCTCCTTGGCGAGCGCGCGGGTGAATCCGATGATGCCCGCCTTTGACGCCGAGTAGTTGGCCTGGGTCGGGTTCCCCTGGACGCCGGCCACCGACGACATGTTTATGATCGATCCAGCGTTGCGCTTCATCATCTCGAAGACGACCGCGCGACAGACGTTGTACGTCCCAGACAGATTGGTGCTCACCACGCTGTGCCACTCGTCGTCGGTCATGAGTGCGAGAGGCTGGTCGCGGATGATCCCTGCGCACGTGACCACCACCTCGATCGGACCGAGCTCCTCGCTGGTTCTCGCGGCCATCTCGCGGACCGCCGCCGCGTCGGCCACGTCGACAGCATGGGCGATGGCACGTCCACCGTTGGCGGCCAGCTCGTCCACCAGCGAGCGTGCCGACTCCTCGCTCGTTCGGTAGCAGAAGCTGACGTCGTGCCCGTCGGCGGCTAGGCGCTCGACGACCGCTCGTCCGATCCCGCGTGAGCCGCCGGTCACCAGCGCCACCCGTCGGGCGCCGGGATCGTCCTTCATCCGGACCCCTGCCCGGCCGTGGCAGCCATCAGGTTTCCGGCCTCGCCATGCCACGCGGGCGCGTCCCGGTCGCTCCGGTCAGACGGTGGTTGTGACTGGCGAAGCGGCGCGGGTCCCTCGACCGACACGACGTTCGCCTCTGGAACGATCCGTCGGACAAGCCCAGCCAGCGTGCGGCCGGTGCCAAGCTCGAGGAGCCGGTTGCACTGCAGATCTTCCACCAGCGTTCGCACGGCGGCTTCGAACAACACGGTCCGCGTAAGCTGCCTCGCCAGCAGCACACGCCAGTCCGCGTCTTCGTCGTACGCATGCGCATCGACGTTGGCCACCACGGGTGCATGGAAGGGTGCGAACGTCGTCGCGGCGAGCGCCTGCTCGAGATCGTCGGCGGCGGGTTGCATCAGCGGTGAGTGGAATGCGCCGCCGACGCGCAGTCGGATCGCTCGCATACCGCGGTGGCATGCGAGCTCGGCCGCATTCTCGATGCCGTCGACGGTGCCGGACAGCACCACCTGCTGGGTCGAGTTGATGTTGGCCACCCAGACGGGTGTTCCCGCATCCGACACGTCGAGCGCGAGCTCCATGATGGCGTCGACGTCTCCTCCGACGACCGCCGCCATCGCCCCCGGAACGAACTTCGAAGCGTGCAGCATCGCACGGCCGCGAGCAGCCACCAGTAGGGCGCCATCTGCCAGGGAAAGCGCGCCGGCGGCGACCAGTGCGGCATACTCCCCGACGCTGTGGCCCAGGCAGGGGCACCCGTCGGCGATCGCGCCAGCCGCTCGCGCCTCGGCGAGCGCGATCATCGAGGTTGTGAACACCGCGAGCTGCGCGAGGTCAGTCCGGCGAAGCGTCTCTGTGGGCGTGCGCAGGAGCACATCGGCCACGTTGACGCCGACGCATTCGGAGATCTCTTGCACCACCTGCCAGCCGACGCTGCTGCGCCATGGCTCGCCCATGCCCTCGGTTTGGACACCCTGTCCGGGAAAGAGCAGACCCATCATGGCTGGGAGGCTCTTACCGGCGCTGCCATCGCGAATGAGCGCGGCCAGGGTGACGTGGACACAAACCCTGGGCAGCCTCCGCATTGCCAAAGCTCCTCGGCGATATGGGGTGCGACCGGGCTGAGCAACTGGAGGAACAGGCGCAGCGCGATGACTATTGCCTGGCGATCGACGGCCGTCACCTCCCGAAGGCTGGTGACTCGATCCTCGAAGTCCTCGATCCGCTGGAGCATCAGCGCCAGGTTCCTGGTGGCGTGGTGCATCTCGAGGTTTTCCAGATTCGCGCCGATCTTGCGGAGCGCCGTGTCGCACCAGACGCAAAGCCGGCGTCGCAGACGATCCGACGTGTCAATCTGCGCGTCCTGCGCCAGCTCCGCGTCATGTCGCAACCTGGGCTCCGCGTAGGCCCAGAGCTCGTGAAGGAAGCGGACCGAGTATCGCAGCGTCGCCTCGCTCCACGCAAAGGGGGTTCTCACGGCGGCTGCGTGCAGAATCGCAAAGCGCACCGCGTCCGCGCCGGCGTCGTCGACGAGCTCCTGCGGACTGCCTTGGTACGTAACCGCTCCATGCATCACCGCGGTCCTGCACGGCTCTCCGTCGGCAAGAGCAGGCAGCGAGTGGAAATTGCGCGAAGCCTTGGCGAGGACCCGCATGTCGAGCACGCAGTTGCCGGTGCCGGCGCCGGTCACCAGCCGATCGGCGGGCAACCAGCGCTCGAGCTCGCAGTGCTCGAACATGTTCTGCGCTCGATCGGGAGCCGGCACCGTGGGCGGGATCCACGACCAGGCACGATCCAGGCGGCAGTCGAGCATGTCGGTCTCTCGGTCGGCTGGTTGGTCGCACACCGGGCATGCGCATTTCACGAAATCAGGATGCTCACCCAGCGCATCGCTGTCTGCGTCGGCAGGCAGAGCGGGGAGGGGAAGCTGCTCGGTGGGCACAGGCACCGCTCCGCAGGCAGAGCAGTGAACGACGGGTATCGCCGCTCCTTGCGCATTCGGGTGCGAGATTGGGACATCGGCAGCGCGATAGCGTGCAGCCGGGCGCACTTTCAGCTTCGACTCGGATACTCGCCATGAGATCTGGCCTGCACGATCGAGACGCCTGGCGATCGACTCGTGAATCGGATCCACGGCTGGGATCCCGAGGAGTGCGGTTGGACCTGCCTGGGCGTCGACGCCGGACCAACCGATCAGCGGAAGCGGCGTCGCGACGCCGGGCACTTGGATCAACGTCTCTGTGTCGACAAAGGGTTCACGCGTCGCCTCTTGATCGCGGCTGCAGTCGGCATCGCCGGTGAGTGCATCGAGCTGGCGGCGAGCCGATTCGTCGTGCAACCACCGGTCGACCTCCGGATGGTTCGGTGACAACGCGACAAACGAAGCTTCTGCGACGGCATCCGGATTGGAGGTGAACACTGTCAGCAGAGACCCGTCGAGCCCGCGCGCCTCGAGCTCGACGCCATCCAGGCGTCCGAGCACTGTGCGCTGGGCCTCAAGAGCTGTCTCGCTCCACCCACACAGCTCGCTGAGCTGCTCGTGATTCTCCTCATTGAAGGCGCTGCGGCGCAAATACCATTGCCTGCGCCGCACGAGTCGGACGGTTGCATGGCACCAGTGGCAGCGACCGTCCTCGGCTTCCTCGGGCGCCGTGAGCGCCCGGCAGCTTTCGCACCATGCGGCTGCGCCTTCGCGGTGCTCCACGAAGCCCGCTTGCAGCAGCTCGAGGAACAGGCGCTGCGACGATTGGGTCATGTCGCGGCGGCACGGGAGGAAGCTCCGTGACCAGTCAGCCGAGAAACCGAGACGTTCGAGCCACTCCCCGGGACCGGAGTCGTGGTGTGCCGCCGGGCCGACGGTCGGTCGCGTTAACGCTTCCAATCCGGGGGAGAGGAGGACAGCTTCACCACAGGCGCGACGATACCGAGCGTGCGCGTCGGCGATTGTGTGGCTCCGCACATCGTCCATGCCCGGATGGCGGGCTGCGTGCGCCGGGGCGACGAAGACGTACACGTCGGCGCGTTCCGGGTGGCTCTCCGGTGTCGCAAAGACATCGGCCTCGCGCCAGGCCGTCTGCCACCGGCGCTCCAGTGCGCGAGCTTCGCGTCCGGGCGCGGATGTCGGAATGGCAGCCGACTTGCCGTTGTTGTCTCTGCTGGGGTTGGGAGATGACATAGAGCGCCCGGCGGGACTCGAACCCGCGTCTGCGGCTTACAAAGCCGCTGCTCTTGAGCCCCTTTGCCGTATCCGATGCCCGCTCGAGCGATCGCAAAGACGATATCCAGTCACCGGTCAACAGCACCACTGTCCAAGACAGGGCGAGGCCACCGGCTGCACGACTGCGACACGAGCAAGCTTCGGGCGCGCTGAGAGCTTTTACCATTGAGCTACGGGCGCATAAGTGTGAGCCTACTCGCGGCGCCCGGAATGTCCTAGTGCCGAGTTTGCGTCACTCCGAGCTGGCGGGATATCAACCGGCTGGCCGCGAGTGCCTGCCGCCCGCGAACGTGAGAAGCAACTCGGCGGTTCGCTCGATGGCGGTTCGGTCGCCCGCAATCTCGACGAGCGCCTTGGCTTGGTCGGCGACTGTCGGCTGCTCCAACAGCAGGCCCAGGGGGGCGTCTATCGCGAGCGCGTGAACGATCGTGGCGACCGCTTGAGCTGCCAGCAGCGAGTCACCGCCCAGCTCGAAGAAATCGTCGTGCACCCCGACCTGCTCAACTCCGAGCACTCTGGTCCACATTTCCGCCAGCGCCCTCTCTATCGCGCTCCGTGGCTCAACGAAGGGAGCCTCCAGCTCGGGTCGCCTCCCGTCCGGAGCCGGCAAAGCCTGACGATCGACCTTGTAACCATTGGGGGACAGGGGCATCGATTCGAGCTCGATGAACGTCGCGGGGATCATGTGCTCCGGCAGCTGGCCGGCGAGGTGTTCACGCAACTCCTTGGGCGCAGGCGCCCCTCCCGACGCCGGGAGGATATACGCCACCAAGCGCTTGTCTTTAGGGGAGTACTCGTTGACCATGCAGACCGCAAGCTGCACCCCTGGGTGTTCCCCAAGGGTCGCCTCCACCTCGCCGAGCTCGATTCGGAAGCCCCGAAGCTTCACCTGATGATCGAGGCGCCCCAGGAACTCGATCGTCCCATCGGGTCGAAAGCGACCCAGGTCGCCGGTACGGTACAAACGCCCTCCGGGCACCGACCCGAATGGGTCTGGAACGAACCGTTCGGCGGTCAACCTTGGTCGATCCAGATAGCCGCGTGCCACAGCCACGCCACCGACGCACAACTCTCCTGGCACGCCTACGGGCACCGGCTGCAGGTAACGGTCCAGCAGGTACACGCTCACATTTGAGATCGGACGGCCAATCGGCACTACGCGCTCGGCGCCATCGCAGGGGTGCCACGTGACGGTGATGCTCGTCTCGGTCGGACCGTAAAGGTTCAAAACACGACGGTCGGTTGCCCATCGAGCGACCAGCTCGCTGGTGCACGCCTCGCCGCTGGTCACAACCTGTCGGAGAGCGGGCAGGTCAATCGGAGAGAGCAGGGAAAGCGCCGACGGCGCCAGTGTGACGATCGTCACCATGTTGTCCGCCAGCGTCTTCCACAGGATCGGTCCGGGGGTCAGCTGATATCCAGGCGCCATGCAGACGGCGGCGCCGGCTGTCAGCGCCATGACGAGCTCGTGGATCGACGCGTCGAAGCTTGGCGATGCGAACTGGAGCACGCGATCGTCCGTGCCCAGCTCGAAGAGGGCGCCATGAACGGTCGCAAGGTTGGTGATCCCGCCGTGATGCAGGAATACGCCCTTGGGCTTGCCGGTCGAGCCGGAGGTGTAGAGGAGATAGGCGGCATTGTGCGCTCGCGCCCGCTTGGGCGGAGGCGTCGTAGCCTGCTCGGCGATCGTGTTCCAGTCGCCGTCCAGGTAGAGCGTGCGGGCGGCGGTGTCGGGGATGCGGTCCTGCAGGTGCTCCTGCGTCAGCAGAAGCTGAGCGCCTGCGCCGGCGACCATGTAAGCAAGGCGGTCCGGCGGGTACTTCGGGTCGAGTGGTGTGTAGACACCTCCTGCCTTCAGTACAGCGAGGAACGCGACAACCATCTCGGTGGAGCGCTCGGTGAGCACCGCCACACAGCGCTCCGGTCCAACTCCCTGGCTGTGCAGGTAGTTGGCGAGCTGGTTGGAGCGGGACTCCAGCTCGCGATAGGAGAGCGTCTCAGGGCCGGAAACGACCGCCGTCGCGTCCGGCGTGCGCTGCGCCTGCGCCTCGAACAGCTCATGCAGACACAGCTCGTGCGCGTACGGTGAAGCGGTGTCGTTCCAATCGCGGAGCAGTTCCCGGCTCTCTGTGGCGGTAAGCAAAGGCAGCTCCGAGATCCGGGTGTCGGGGTCAGCCGCCATCCCACCCAGCAGCGTCATCCAGTGTGCGGCCATGCGAGCGATTCGGTCCGACTCGAACAGATCGGTGTTGTATTCGAGCGTCGCGTTCAAGCCGGTTTCGCTCTCGACCACGGCGAGGTTCAGGTCGACCTTCGCCGCTCCGGTCCCATTGCGTGACTCGTAATCGTTCGACGCAGGTGCTCTTTGGAGCCCAACCATCACCTGGAACAGCGGGTTGCGGCTGAGGTCGCGATCCACGTCGAGCTCCTCGATGAGCTTTGCGAACGGAAGCTCCTGGTGGGCCTGCGCATCGGCTGCAACTTCGGCGATCTGTTGCACGAGCGCAGCGCAGCTCGGGTTGCGCGAAAGGTCGATACGCAGGGGAAGCGTGTTTACGAAGAAGCCGATCAAGCCGCGGCAGTCCTCGTGAACGCGGTTCGGCATGGGCGTACCGATCACTATCTCTTCCTCGCCTGTGTAGCGATGCAACAGGATCGCCAATCCAGCGACGAGAGTCACGAACAAGGTCGAATCGCTGCGGTGGCTGAGTTCGCGCAGGCGCTCGGTGAGCGCGGACGGCGCCGAAAACTCGTGCAGGGCGCGATGAGGGCTCTGCAGGGTGGGACGAGCGCGGTCGGTGGGAAGCTCGAGCACTGTTGGCGCGCCCGCCAGTTGGGCTCTCCAGTAGTCCAGGTGGCGTCTCAGGGCGCCGCGGGAAAAAGACGCGCGCTGCCACATCGTGTAGTGGCTGTACTGAGTCTTCGGCTCGGGCAACGGAGAGTCCGCGCCAGCGGAGTATGCGGCGTACAGTCGCCTCAGCTCGTGCACGAAGACGTCGATCGACGATGCGTCGCAAACGATGTGATGCGTGACGAGCAGGAGTACGTGGTCGTCCTCGCTCACCCGTGCCAGCCGAGCCCTCAGCAGGGACCCGTGAGCCAGGTCGAACGGCCGCGAGCGCTCCTGTGAGGCTATCTGCAGTAGGCGTGCCTCTCGCTGCTCGGGGTCAAGCTGGCTGAGGTCCACGAGATCCACCGGCAGGGCCGCCGGTTGTGCGACGACCTGGACCGGCTCGCCGTTGCGCAACTGGAACTTAGTACGCAACACCTGGTGGCGACGCACGATCTCCAGCAGTCCCCGCTCGAGGGCGGCGATGTCGAGTTCGCCCCGAAAACGGATCTGCGCCGACACGTTGTAGAGCGGACCCGACGCCTCGAGGCGATCCAGGCACCATATGCGCTGCTGGTCGAACGACAAGGGTGCGGGCGTGTCACCACAACTGGATCCGCCTGTGCCTGTGTCGGGGGGGTCTGGAAGCTCGGTCACGATCGGCGCCAGCGAAGTCTCAGGGATCCCGGACGCTCAGGGGCCGCATGTCAGTCCAGACTGTCTCGATGAACGTCAGGCATTCATCCTTAGCCCCAGTCTTGGTCGTATCTGTCCAACCGGCGGGCACAGGGCGCGACGCAGGCCAGATCGAATACTGCTCTTCGTGGTTGACGACAACTCGATAGTCCTCGCCTGCGGTTTCGTCAGCCGGTGACACCATGGCGCTGAGCATAGGCAACGCCCATGCCGAGGTACAAAGTCCGGCTCGATTGCACGGGCTCCGTCAGCGTGTGGCCGTGTCATCGACCATTGTGTGCATCTGCGTGGTGTGGGGTGCCCGGGCTGCTCGACATGTTTGGAGCTGACCACCAAGACCGCTGACCTCTGCTGCGACGACATCGCCCGGGCGCAGGTATGGGGTGTCGGGACGGCCGAGTGCAGATCCACCTGGAGAGCCCGTAAGTATGACGTCGCCAGGATTCAGCACGAGGAATTGACTGATATACCAGACGAGATAAGCGACACCGAAGACCATGTCGCCCGTGGTGCCATCCTGCATGAGACGGCCGTTGACGTGGCAGCTCAGACGGAGGGCCTGCGGATCGTCCACCTCGTCGGGGGTCACCAAATACGGCCCCAAGGGGGTGAAGGACTCGAACGACTTCCCCTTGATCCACTGACCGCCGCGTTCGAGCAGCCAGCTTCGCTCAGACACATCGTTGCCAGTGCTGTAGCCGGCGATGTGGTCGACCGCGACTTGCGGACCCTGCAGGTATTGCGCGCGTCGCCCCATCACCACGGCGAGCTCTACCTCCCAGTCTGTCTTCTTGGCGTTCGGAGGAATGAACAGGGGGTCGTGGGGACCTACCATCGTCGACGGCGCCTTGCTCGACACGACCGGCTCGCCCGGCAGATCCATGCCGGCCTCGGCTGCGTGCGAGCGGAAGTTCAACCCCACCGACAGGATGTGCCCGCCGGGGCGCACCGGCGGGCCGACGCGTAGCGCGGTTGGAGGGACGACGGGCAGCGCTGCTGAGTCGCGTATGAGGCGAGCGTTCAGGCGGTGCAGGAACTCCGGGCACAGCGCCTCGCCGGTCCAATCGCGTACCCAGGCGGAGAGGTCGCGGACAACGCCGTCGGGATCGATCGCGCAGGGACGCTCGCTTCCGGGCGGGCCTGTCCGCAAGAGTCGCATCGGTCGCTGGGTCAGCGTGAGCGCTCGGACTTCTCCACGTACTTCTGGAAGAAGTCGATCTCGTCGCTCGTGAGTCGGCGGGGACGGCCAGCCGCATACTCGAACGGCGCCATGACGGTCGAAGCCGTGGCGTACAACGTTTCGGCGTCCTTGACCTCGTAGTCGATGGTGACCGTTGCCGACATGAGCCGCGTCACCCACATCTCGATGTCCACAGGATCGCGGCGGTAGGACAGCTGGCGCTTGTAGTCGATCTGGTGTCGTACGACGACCGACCCTCCCTTGAAGAAGGCGTCCCGGTCGGTCGGAGTCATGCCGCACAGGAAATCCACCCGCGCCTCCTCGAGATAGCGAAGGAAGATCACGTTGTTGACGATCCCGTAGATGTCGGAGTCCGACCAGCGCAGCGGGCAACGGTAGGTGTGTCGTGCCATCCTCGCTCAGCTCGCCGCCGAACTCGCAGATGAACGCTTGCTGCCGGCTGATCCCGTTGGCCCGGCGATGCGCTGGTAGGCGGCAACGTAGTCGTCCGCGGCGATCGGGGCGCGCAGCAATTCCGGCGAGAGCTGGAAGGCGTCGATCAGCAGCGTCGCGTGTGGCGCGATCCGCTCGCAGAGCGTGTCCAGCGCGTGCGGGATCTGCTCGACTTGCGCCCCCGTCAACAAGCCCTTCGCCAGGCAATAACCGGCGTCGCGCTGAATCTCCGTGAGCCCATAGAGCGACGCCAGCAGGCAGACCGCCTCGCGAACGCGACTGCTCTCCGCTGTGGAGGCAGCCGCCAGGCAACGCTCGAGCGCGATGCGGACTCCGCGCAGACGGGCCATCGCCGATGCAGAGTTGACGGTTGCGTTCCAGGTCTCGAAGTAGCTCTGATCCGTTGAGCCGTCGGTCATGGCGCGCCGTGCGGCTTGACCGAGCTGATGTTCGCGGCAGCGGAGGAGGGCCACGTGCAGAACGGGATCGGTGACGTGCAGATCGCCCGAAAGAGGTACCTCCAGGTCCTCTGGCTCCTCGCGGTGGGTGAGCAGTTGAGCGCCGGCGTTGGCGAGGAGGACCTGGTTGTCGCCCTCCGCGGTCACCAAGCCTTGAAGCAGCGAGACATAGTCGGCGATCCGATTGACGCTGAACATCCCCTGGGCGCCGCAGCGCTCACGGCAGACAGCCACCACATCGCTGATCTCCCAGGTCGAGAGGACCTTGGTGATGGAGATCAGGTTGCCGAGCTCGGCGGAGAGATCGCCTTGCCGCTCGACATATCGCTGCTTCGCGTAATTGACGAGGAACGTCATGGCGTACACCTTCGACAGCGCCGTAAAGATCGACAGCTGGTGGCTGCGGTAGCCGATGATCGGCATGTCGTTGCGCCCGGGCGCGTTGGTTAGACGTTGCGAGGCGTAGCGCAACGCGATATAGACGCTGGCGCGGCCGGCGCCGATGGCGGCGCTGGACACGCAAAGGCGGCCGGGTTGGATCCGGGTCATGGCTTTCAGGAATTGCTTGCGCTGGTTGCGCGACGTGCGCCTGAATGTCGCGTCGTGTTGGAACGCGCCCATGTCGCCGAGCAGCAGGTTGCGGCTCGGGATCCGGACGTGGTCAAACCAGGTGACGCCATTGTCCAGTCCCTGGACTGGCTTTTCGGGACAGGGAGCGGTGTGCACGCCTTCACACGGTCCGTTGCGGTCGCTTATCCGTACGAGGAAGGGGAAGACTCCGTGGTCTTCGTCGCCGACATGCATCCGAGCCAGCACCAGCGCGAGCTTGGGAATCCCCGAAAACCCGCTATAGGACATGAACTTCTGGGCGAGCGCGTCGGGAGTGTTCACCACGAACGTGTCGCTCGTCGCGTCGTACACCGCCTCCGTCCGCATCGCGGCCACGTTGTTGCCGTACCCGAGCTCGGTCGCCATGTACTGTCCGAAAGAGTTCAAGCTCTCCAGCTCACCAAGGTGATCAGCAAGATCGGCGCGATCATCCCCGTGATCCACCACCGTGCCGAGGCACAAGTTGTAGTGCACCATCAGCAGCGAAAACACTGAGACATCGAGCAGCGAGGGCCACTCGGCCAAGGCGAACAGGCGTCGTGGGTTTCGCACGACTTCGACTGGGCTCTCGATCCGTCCGTGCACGAAACGCGACCGCTCATACGCCAAGAGTCCGGCGTCGGCCAAGGTCAGGCCCACGCGCGGCTCGAAGATCGGATCGAGAAGCGTCTCCCGGATGTCCTGGTGGTCCGACTCATATCGACCGTCGAAGACCAAGCGGACCGCCTCGGCGACAGTCCGGTCATCGGCGCGGCGCCGCTTTGGCTCTGCCAGGGTGGGGCTTTGCATGTCGCTTCCCTTCGTCAATAGATGGCTGTCATACGGCTCACGCGGCGATCACCAGCGAGGCGTTCTGGCCGCCGAAACCGAAGGAGTTGCTCAGCGCGACATCCACACGCTGGGTGCGCGCCTCCCTGTACACGAGGTCCAGATCGAGGTTCGGATCGGGATCGGTCAGGTTGGCTGTCGGGGGAATCACTCCGTTGTGAACCGTGAGAGCGGCATAGGCCGCCTCGATGGCGCCGGCGGCTCCGAGTGGGTGTCCGGTCACTCCCTTGGTGGAGCTCACCTGGATCTCGGGTCCGAACACATTGCGAATCACCTGACCCTCGATCGCATCGTTGAGCGGAGTCGAGGTGCCGTGCGCATTGACGTACTGCACGTCGTCTCCGGTCAGGTCCGCGTCGGCGAGCGCGGCCAGCATGGCCAGGGTGGCGCCTCGTCCTTCCGGGTGTGGAGACGTCACGTGATGTGCATCGGCGGAGGCGCCGTATCCGACCACCCGCGCGATGATCGGTGCCCTCCGAGCGCGGGCGTGCTCCTCGGACTCGAGGACCATCACTCCCGCTCCCTCTCCGAGCACGAACCCGTCGCGGGTGGCGTCGAAGGGACGGGAGGCATTTGCCGGTGTGATCCGCCGCGACAACGCGCGCATGCGCGAGAACGCGGACACGTACAGCGGCGTCACCGGGGCCTCGGCGCCCCCCGCGATCACGATATCCGCGGCGCCCAAGCGCAGCATGTCCCTGGCAAGCCCGATCGCCGTAGCACCGGCGGCGCAGGCGGTGCAGGGGGCGACACACGGGCCGTTCGCCCCGATCTCGATGGCGACCTGACCGGCCGCCATGTTGAGCAGGCCCATTGGCAGCGTGAGAGGAGAGACACCCCTGGGGCCGTCCTCGACCAGCAGGCGGTGCTGCTGCTCCAGCGTGGCGGTGCCGCCGGCACCCGATCCGATGGTTACGGCCACACGAGAGCTGTCGGGCCACGTCCCCGGCGCAAGCTTGGCGGCGCGGAGCGCCTCGTGCGTTGCGGCGATCGCGAACTGGGCATACCGATCCCACTGCCAAGCCCCGCGCAGACCGACAGCCTCCGCGGAGAACCCGGGAACTCGGCACGCGATGCTCACCGGAAGCCCGTCGAGCTCGGGGTCCTCGATCGCGGCGGCGCTTCCGGCGACGATGTGTGCCCAGTTGTCCGCTGCGCCGATCCCCGCCGGCGTCACGAGGCCGATTCCGGTGATCGCCGCCGCGAAGCCGGGCATCACACCGCTGCGCCGCGCGCCTCGAGCCAGCCGACGACATCCGCGACTCCAGAGATTTCCTGCAAGTCGTCGTCGCTCATATCGACGCCGAACTGGCGACTGAGCCTGGCTGCCAGCTCGATCTGCGATAGCGAGTCCAGTCCGAGATCGTCGAACGACGAGTCCGGTTGCACTTTGCTCGGATCGATCTCGAAGCGCGTCGAGATGACGTTCACAACTGCGTCATAAATAGTGCTCATGCCCCCTCCATTACGCGTTGACCTGCTGGGTAACCTGATGAACGAGCTCGTTGTTGGCGACGACGCGAATGTCGGGCCAGGTGAACGCTGTCGAGCCCCACGACAGCCCGGCACCAAACGCCGACAATAGGACGCGGTCACCCGGCGTGAGATCGCCGCGGCTGGCCACGTCACTGAGCAAGAGCGGAATCGACGCCGACAACGTATTGCCGACTCGGTCGATGTTGATCGCGACCCGATCGTGTGCCATCCCGAGCTCGTCCGCCACCGCGCAGACTATCCGGGCGTTGGCCTGGTGGCCGACGAACCAGTCAATGTCCGCGACCGACCAACCGACGCGTTTCATCACTGCGCTTGCGGAGATGGTCATGCGCTCGACAGCGTGCGTGTATATGGCGCGACCCTCCATCTGCAGGTACCAGTCGCCAATCGGCGCGGCGTCGTGCCCGAGGCCCGAGACGACCGACCGGTGGCGCGCTCCTCCGGCTGGAATCGCCAGCAAATGGGCGCGGGCGCCGTCGCTGCCCAGGTCGAACGATCCGAGTGCGCCCCGCTCACTCTGCTCCCCACGGCGCAGGACCACGGCACCGGCACCGTCGCCGAAGATTGGCGCCGTGGTGCGATCAGCCGGATTCACCATCGTCGTGAATGCCTCCGCCGCAATGAACAAGACACGCTCGGCTACGCCCGACGCGATCAGCCCAGCGCACGTGGCGAGGCCGTACACAAAGCCGCTGCAAGCGGACGTCAGGTCGAACGCCGCCACCTCAGCGAGGTCCAACCGGGAGGCGACCTCGGGCGCTATCGCGGGACAGAGCCGGTCCGGAGAGGTGGTTGCCACCACCAACGCGTCCACAGAGGACCAGCCCGCCGACTCGAGTGCGTTCGCGCCTGCTTGGACAGCCAGTCCGCCTGTGGACAATCCATCCGCAACCACACGCCTCTCGCAAATCCCCGTACGGGTCTCTATCCACTCGGGCGTCGTGTCCAGTGCAGCGCAGAGATCTTCGTTGGTGACCACCGTCGGCGGGAGCCAACTCCCGATTCCCGCGACGACCGCTGCCGGCGCAGTCGCGCTGTCGACTCGCTGCGCAGTCATGCGAAGACCTTTCCGGGGTTGAAGATGCCCGCGGGGTCAAAGGTTTCCTTGGTGCCGCGGTACAGAGCGAGCACCGCCGGAGTCACCTCTTTGGTCAGGCTCTCCAACTTGAGCAGGCCGATGCCGTGCTCGCCCGTTACCGTGCCGCCAAGCGCGAGCGCCTCATTGATGATCCGGGCGAACGCCCGCCGTCCTCGAGTCGCGGCGTCCTCGTCACCGTGCGGGACGACGACCATCGGATGCAAGTTGCCGTCTCCAGCGTGTGCGAGGGTTGCGATGTATACGTCGTGTTCCTCCGCTGCGCGCGCAACGCGCTCGAGCATCTCGACCAAGCACATCCGCGGCACGCATACGTCCTCGCTGAGCACTGTGCCGAGTCTCTCCAGCGCCGGGAAGACCAGACGACGCGCGGCAAACAGCTCTTCTCCCTCGGCCTCGTCGCGGGAGTTCGCGGTGTGCACCGCGCCGGCCTCGTCGAAGCATGCCAGGATCGTGTCCGCTTCCTGCTCGCCGGTTGGTCCCGGCTCGTCGCAGCGAGCGAGCAGAAGCACAGCGCCGCGATCGTTCAGGCCAAGGTGCCTCCACTGGTCCACCGCTTGCAGGCAGAAGCGATCGACCAGCTCGAGCGCACTGGGCACTACGCCCGAAGCCATCACGCTCGCGGCGGCGCGACCGGCGCTGCGGAGGTCATCGAAATAGCCGATGACCGTGCGCTCTGCGCCACGAGGCCCACGTAGCCGCAGAGTGATCTCGGTGATGAGCCCCAGTGTGCCCTCCGACCCCACCATCAGCCCGGTGAGGTCGTAGCCGGCGACGCCCTTCATCGTGCGCCGGCCGAGCCGGACGACCTCTCCATGCCCGACCACCGCTTCCACCCCAAGCACGTAGGAGCCCGTAACCCCATACTTCACGCAGCAAATGCCGCCTGCGTTGGTCGCCACGTTGCCGCCGACGGTGGAGCGACGAGCGCTTGCCGGATCTGGCGGATACCACACGCCGCGGGCGGCGCACGCTTGGCGCAGCTGCTCGTTGATCACTCCGGGTTGGACGATCGCCAGTCGCTCGTCTGCATCGAGATGTAAGACCGCGTCCATGGCTTCGAAGGACACCACCACGCAGTCAGAGATCGCGTTCGCGCCGCCGACGAGCCCGGTGCCAGAACCGCGCGCCACGAGCGGGATGCTGCGCTCGGCGCAGTGGCGGACGATCGTCACCACGTCGGCGGTGTCGCGTGGCTTCAGAACCGCGAGCGGCAGCTCGTAGGGGGCTCGATGCGCGGCATCGTGTGCATACCCAGCCAGCTGTCCGCGGTCGGTAATCACCTGACTGGCAGGGAGAAGCTGGTTGAATTCGGTAACCGTCACATCACCACCCCGTACGACATGTTGCTCTGTCATGGAACTCAATCAAGGACGGAGCATTCCGGGACGCCGAGCGGGTTGTCAACTTGAGGTCTCGCGAGCCACGTTTCACTGACCGCGAAGTGGGTGCCGGGTAATGCGTTTTAGGCGCGGTCGCTGAGCTTGGCGCTGCACAGGTAGCTGACGAGGGATGCGTTCGAGAATCCACGCTTGAACACGGCGAGCCCGTCGAGCCGCTCGTCGTGGAAGCCCTGCGAGCCTCCGAGCAGGACGTAGCGGCATTGCGCTGTGCTTGCGATGGCGTGAGCGAACGCGGCGTATGCCGCCGAGATCTCATGGCCGGTCACGCTGGAGGCTCCGTCGTGGAAATACAGCGAGTCCCCGTGCTGGATCCAGAGAGTCATCGTCACTATCTCCCCCTTGACGAGTACCGCGATCGTGCGCAAGCCCTCCATGTGGGCCAGCCGCTCGAAATAAGCGGGACTGAAGGGTTGCGCGATCTGGCGGCTGGCAACGTTCCGGCGATAGAGCTCGATCCATGTCTGGAGGTGGTCAGCCAGCGAGATCTCCTCTACGACGCCGACGCGCAAAGCCTGGTTGATGCGGTTCCGGTGTCGCTTGCGGATATGCACGTCGTCTTCGCGGTCCACGAGGTAGTACTCCTTGAAGACGCGACAGGTGGCGAAAGCATGGTCGAGGGCGGATGCGTCCGGACACCACAATGGATCTGTGACGAGCGAGACCGAGGCGATCCCGGCCTGCCTGAGAGCGTCCAGTCCGGCTCCCACGTCGCAGTGAGGGTCAAGCGACGCGAGCGGTCTGGCGCCTGTTGCATGACGCGGCCTCCCCCGACCGTCGCGCACCAGGACGTAGGTTCCCCACTCGGGTAGGTGAAGGCGAGCGACGCCGGGCTCCTCCAAGGCGCTCGAATACAACTCCGAGCAATAGGGCCGGGGCGCACATGGGCTCACGCGGTCGGGACCCAGCAACGCAAGGCGTCGGGCGAGCATCCTGTTATCGGTCTCCAGCTCTGCGATCTTCGCCGAAAGCTCGGAGCGCTCGCCCGGAAGGGCTCCGATTTCATGCGGCTCATCGCCCTTCAGCTGCGCCTCTCCGCCGGCGAGAAACCGCCGGCGCCAAGCGGAAAGCTGGCGCTTGGGGCGCCCAGTCTCACGCGCAAGCTCGGCGAGCGGCTCACCTCCGAGCGACCGGAGAACCAGCTCGATCTTCAGGTTCGTCGGGGTTTGGCTTTCGAAGCGGTCAGGTCTCATCCGCGTAAGTGTCCCGCCCTGCTTGCACACAAGTCGAGATGTGTCGTGAATAGCCAACGATTACCATTCGCTGGATGGCTCTTCAGCTCGAATTGATGACGGGACACGCGTGGAGATGACGCCCTCCTCTCAGATGCAGAACTCGGATGTGGCGGGAATGGTGGTGAAGACGTTCCAGCAGTATCTCGGCACGTCTGACGATTTGCCGCTCACGAGCCATCTGCTCGCAGATCTCGCGATAGATTCCATTGTGTTCGTGGCTGCGCTCTTGGACGTCGTCGATCAGCTTGGATTGGATCTTGGGGCGGCGCAACCGGATCTCGCTCGCCTCGTGACCCTGGAGGATGTCGTGAGATTCCTGTGCTCGCTGCAAGATTGACCGCCTCTTGGCCAGCGAAGCCTCGCTCGCGCACGCATCGTTGATCGCTTTCGAAACGGCCCATGTCGCGTGGTTCGGTCAAGAAGGACTCGATGACCTCCGCAATCAGCTCAGGCCGGTCGTAGAGGCAATAGTGGGTGGCGCCTGAGATCAACAGGTGATGGGCTCTTGGAAGCAGGCGCGCCATCTCCAGCGACATGGAAGGCGACGCGACGGAGTCGTGCTCACAAGCAACGAGCAGGACATCCCTTTCGACGTGAGGCGCAAGATCCCGAACGTCGTATGACCAGAAGTCGAGTACCTGCTGGACATAGGCTTGCAGGCTCTCTGCGTCCGCCAACGGAGCGGTGACGTCGCTCACCAGGGCTCCGTTGATCTTCGACGCCACCACCCTTGCGAGCTCGTAGGAGTCCATGTCCACCGCCGGGTCGGCGTGAGCGCTCGACCGCAGGGCGCTTGCCGTCCAAGACGCGATCGCCGGGTTGCCGTGCAGTGTCCGGCACAAGGACTCGAGGTTCTGCTCGTACGCCGAGTCGAGCTCGCGCGGGCCGCCCTGCCACTTGAACGTGCTGTTCAGGAAAGTCATCGTCTCGACCGCATCTGCGCGCCGTCGGTAAAACTCGAGCGCAACCTTCGGACCGGTGCACCAGGCCACGAGGTGACAGCGCTCAGCGCCGACGTGGTGCAGTATCGCCTCGAGATCCTCGACATGATCGGCGAGACCCAGGGGATAGGGAGCGTCGGCGACTCCGCGCGGGTCCCAGGTGATGACCCGATGGCTGCGCGTCAGGATCTCTATGAGTCGCTCCCACGGGTGCAACCGCTGCCCGAGTGCGTTGAGAAGAACGACGGGCAGGTCTCCGGCGCCACCGGTGAGGAACTGAAGGGTCGATCCTTGCCTGTCGATCGTCCGGGTTTCGAGCAAAGAGATCGCATCGGAGACTTGTCGAGCGCGTCTGTCGCGGGAGTCTGCTTGCCATCGACGCGTGACTGCGAAGAGCTCCACCTGCGCCGCATCGTCGAACGGTGACGGCGTCTCGTCTCCCAGACGGCGTGCTGCTGGAGCCGTTCGCTCTTCGGGCAGTCGCTCGATCATCGATGTGAGTTCGCCAAGACGGTGGTTGAACATGCGATCCACGGCGTTCAGCCGCGACGGATCGGAGGTGACGTGGAGATGCAGCCCGTACGCCTCTCCGATCCGTTCGCAGACGCTCGCGAACGTGCTCACGTCTTCGCCAACTGCGTAGCAGTCGGATCCGGATGCGCTGGGCTGGGACGCCGCTGCCAGCATCGCTGCGGCGGCACGATCGGCACGGGTCAGCGTGAGGACGGCGTGCGCCGGAGCCAGGCAGCGAAGGGCGTGGTGATCGAAGTAGCGCGGTAGGCGCGCTTCGATTTCCACCTTCAGCTGGTCGAGCGCGGCCAGCAGGCTCGAGAGACAATCGGGATCGTCGGGACACCAGTGCGGATCTTCGGGCGGCGGCACAGTGTCGATCAGGATCGGCGCGCGGAAGCAACGATGGTCCATGCCCTTTGCCGTGCATTCCTCGCGGATGGCATCCAACTGCTTGCGCATTGCCGGTGCACAAGCAGCCGAAGGCCCCACGACAGAGAGCACCCGGGCGGCTCCTGTGCGCGCCAGGTTCGATGTGAGCGTGGATACACGGGCTTCCCACGCTGCGCTGACGCCCGGGCGCAGACGATGCTCCGAGAGAAGCCACACCTCGTCGGCTTGCAGTGTCGACGGCAGGGCGTCTTGCGCGGTGTCGCCGACCACCACGGCGATGCGAGTTGGGAGGTCGGCAGCCGCGGTCCCGCGGTCGGGGAACAGGTGCCCCAAGGCAGCGCGCAGCCGAGCTTCGAAGGCGTGCTGCCGCCGTGCGTCGCACGGTGTCGGTTCGATGACACAGTTGACGAACGTCTGCGTCGTGGCGATACAGCGAGCTGCGAGGTGTACCCCAAGGGTGCTGTCAGCCCCAGCTATCAGAACCTTGGAGGCCGTCTGCGCTCACCACCTCGTCGGCCACGCGCCGGCGGCGACGAACCGGTGCGCCCGCGCGGCATCTCAGACCACCTTCGCCGCGCGGGCGCCAGTTCGATCGACGTCGCCTCGAGACCGCATCACGGCTATCAGCGAGCCCACCGACACGATCCGGCTGCTTTCAACGTATGTCTCGCCCTCGAACACCGCCACGCCCGCCGCGACCTGGACCAGTCGGACGACGTGGCGCAACACGTCTCCGGGCAGCGCACGTCCGTCAATGCGGCAGTCCTGAACAGTGACCAGCATCAGGACTCGGTCATTTGACACGTTCTGCCCCACGGCGTGCAGCCAAAGCAGTGCAGCGGTTTGTCCGAAGGACTCGAGCAGCAGGGAGACGGGATAGGCGTATTGCTCGAGCGGAAGGTTCATCGAAAGCTGTCGATAGCATGGCTCGCTGAAGGTGATCGCCTTGGTTCCCGTGATTGCTCTTCCTCGCTCCAATGCCACCACTCGGTCGACCAGCAGCATCGGATGCCCGTGTGGGAGCAGGCGCCGGATGTCCGGCATGTCAAGCATCGAAGCTTGCAGCCCCCTGCATGACGAGCTTGACACTGGCGCATTCCGCACCACCAACCTGATGGCAGGATGCCTCCACGTCGTAGATGCCCTCGCCGGAGCCGATGATTGTTGCTTGCACCTCGAAGATGCGCCCTGCGAACAGCGGGGCTCCGAAGCGCATAGAGCGCACCTCGACAAGCTGGAGGGGGCCGAGACCGGCGGCTGCCACCGCGTGTGCGACGTTCTCGAGATGAAATACCCCTGGGTAGATCTGGAAGCTGGGGAAGTGCCCTTCCATATAGGGGTTAGTCAGGTCGACGTGTGCCGTTGCGCGAATCGCCATCCCGCGCTCATCTCTCGATACCGAGAGCCGACTTGGCGGTCGGGTGGCGGCTGCGCGGGTGAAGCTGGCGGGGCACATGCCGAGGGCGCCTTACAAACCTGGCGTCAGGCAACCGAACTCAGAGCCGGGATGAACTCGGTGCCACACCGTGGACATGCAATCGGGGAATTGGCGTGACCGCCGGCGACGCTCCCCTCCGGCTTGTTGGCCGCCTGCTTGCGCGCATCCGAACGCTGTGAAGCCAGCTCCAGTCGCAGACAGTGAACCGATAGGCCTTGGCGCTCGCTGAAATCCAGCCATCGTTCTTGCTGGTGTACGTCGAGAGAGGCAATAGCGGCGTGGTGGCTCCAACTTAGATTCTCCCGACGTCGGGATACTTCGAAGCGTGTGGCGACATACACCATGTTCATCAAGCTCTTTGCGTCATATCCTGTTATGCGTGCAGCGCGCGAATACTTCTCGCCGTGCTTGGCGTTCCCGTACCGAAGCCAATCTCCGATCCACCATGCGCACGCCCGGCCAATCGTCCCCAGGCGCTGGCCGTGCTGGATCCATTCTCGCAAGCCGAACTCCCGGCTCGGAGCCCATGAAACTGGTGTCAGGGTTACGGGAGGAGTCAACTGCCGCTTCGGGCTTGATGTGTCTCTGCCCAGAGCTCCGATAGTGACTGCCTCGGCGACTCTGAGGCCGCTCATCTTTCCTCCAATCGTTGGTTGCATTACTTTGAAAACTGCACGCCGAATCGGCCTTAATCGAGCCTTGGGAGGCTGACAGGGGCAACGCTGCGGCATTGCCAATCGGAACGTCCCGTAAAAATGGCATGGGACTCCCTCAACTGCCGGCACATCGGATTAATCCAACGGCCCGGCTAAGCAGCTGATAGCAGAGAAGGTTCCCGGACGCGGCTGTGTTTCAGTAATTAGCCATTAGCTACGGACGAACGGTTGGTTGTGGGTTGGTTTGCCGCGCTCGGTGCATATTTGTATAAGCACCAGACGCTCATCCAAGGTAACAGATGGTGAGGGTCAAAGTCAAAACGTCAGAAACAGTCGTCCACGACACATGGAAATCGGCTTGACGCGGCCCGCTGCGTCACAGCTCCGCTTCACGCCTGCACGCTTATCAGCCGGTCAGTGTCCCCAAGGCTTGCTCGTGTCTGACGAAGCTGGCCTTGCCTGCCGACTCTGGGTGTTGGGCGATCGCAAGGGATCGATGCAGTCGACGCGATCCCTGGCGGCTTGCTTTATCTCGATGTGGCGATTGGAAGCGCGATGGGCGGTGCCGTTCTCGTCGAATACATGCTGACGGGCTGCGTGCAGAGCTCGCCCGTCTGTTCATCGGCATGGGGATCGCCGTCCTCCTCGGGGGTGGGGTTGCTGCTGATGCGTTGATGCGCTAGCATCATCTTGTGCGGACGACCCTGAACATTGACGAGGACGTGGTCACGGTCGCGCGCGAGCTCGCCGCCGGTGAGCACCGCTCGCTCGGCTCTGTCATCTCCGAGCTCGCCCGCCGAGGGCTGACGCCCGCTCGGGTTGAGGTGGACGGCGGACTGCCCGTGATCTGCGTGCCGGCAGGTACGCCGCCGATCACACCAGAGATGGTGCGGCGAGCGCTCGACGAGGATTGAGCCCTCCTCCGTGGCGCTGCTGGACGTCAACGCGCTCGTCGCGCTGGCGTGGGACTCACACGTGCACCATGCCCGGATGCGTGCCTGGTTTCGCGCCAACGGTCCAGCAGGATGGGCGACGTGCCCGATCACAGAGAGCGGATTCATACGAGTGTCGTCCAACCCGAAGGTGCTGCCGAGCGCAATCGGCGTATATGCGGCACGAGAAGTGCTCTCGACCCTGCGCACACACCCCGGTCATCGCTTCCTAACCGATGACGTCTCACTGAGCGACAGCGACGTGCCGGCAATCGCCGGCTACCGACAGGTGACCGACGCGCATCTGCTGACCCTGGCCCGTCGCCGTGGCATGCGCCTGGTCACCTTCGATGCGCGCATCCAGGCCATCGGCAGTGGAGACGACGTCGAGGTGTTGACCACAGTCTGAATTGGACCGACTCACAGGGGCAGCGGTGCCGACCCTCGCAGACAACTGTCTCATGAAGCCAGCCGACGTCAACGCGAACCGGGTTGCGAGTGTTGCGGGAGGTCAAATATCCCAATGCGAAGCGCTGACGACGGGCTCAGAGCCGAGGCGCGGCACCGGCGTCCACGGTGCGCCAGGCTGGCACGCCCAGCAGCGGCAGGCGTAGCTGCTTCTCGGCCAGCCGCACAACCTCCTCGAGGGCTTCGGGCTGTGGGTCGCCGGCGGGACCCGAAGTTGGCAACTCGATGATCGCCTCGATGGTTGCGATCATCGAGTTGACGAGCAATCCCGCGAGCATCTGTAGGTCTTCTGTGGTCCACTCGCGCAGGATCGGGAACCGCGCCAAGTCGGTTGCCAGCTCGCTCGTGAACAGCCGGATCTCGTTGCGGATCGCATGGCGCAGGACTCCGTTGCCGCTCGACCGGGCGCTCGCGACGAACGCAAAGTGCTGGCGATGGATGAGCACGTGCTCGACGAGGATCTCCACCGAGCGGTGAACGATGCGCTCTGGCGCCAGCCCGTCCTCGCGGGCACGCCGAAGCATGGCGCGCAGGCTCAGGAACGACTCGTCGACAAGCACAAGCCCGAGCTCGTCCATGCTCGCGAAGTGGCGGTAGAAGGCAGCTGGAACGACGCCGGCGGCTCTGGCGACGCTGCGCAGGCTGATCGAGTCGAAGCTCTCGCCTGCATCCATCCGCGTGCGGGCGGCTTCGAGCAGTGCCTGGCGGGTTTGCTGACGCCGCTCGGCCTGCGTCAGCCGCACACGGGTATGCCCCGGATGACTTCGTGAACGTTTGTGTTGGCTCACAGTGTGCACCTTGTCACACAAAGGGTTTAGAGCTTGACGAGCTAGTGAACGATTGTACACTATGTCGCGCATGCCGCCCTTTGCCGCCCGCCGCCTGCTGCGTTCCTCGCTGGTTGACGTGCTCGTCGGTCCCCACGGGATAGACCGCTACCTCGAGCTGATCCGTCCTTCGTTGACGGTCCACGATGCCCGTGCGTCTGTGCAGGCGGTTCGCAGGCAGACGGCTCGCAGCGTGACGCTGACACTGCGTCCCAATGCCGCTTTTCAGGGTTTCCGTGCCGGCCAGTTCGTGCGCGTGGGGGTCGAGATCGACGGCGTCCGCCGCACCCGGACCTACTCGCCCGCGTGTTCGGAGCGGGCGGATCTTCTCGAGCTGACGGTCACGACGCACCCGGATGGGCTGGTTTCGCGTTGGTTGCGGGAGCGGCTCGCGCCCGGAACGATCGTGCATCTGGGCGAGGCTTCGGGGTCCTTCGTGCTGCCCGATCCGCGCCCAGAGCGACTGGCGCTCATCAGCGGCGGCAGCGGCATCACACCGGTGCTGTCGATGCTGCGCACGCTGTGTGAGGAGGGTTTTGACGGCGAGCTTGCGTTCGTGCACTACGCCCGAACGCGGGCCGACTGGTTGTATCGCCTGGAGGTCGAGGCGATCGCCGCCCGCCATCGGGGAATCCGGGTGGCATACCTGGCGACCCGGGAAGGGGAGGGGCACGCATCCGCTGAGACGTTGCGCCAGATGGTTGGCGATCTCGACGGCGCTACGGCGATGGTGTGCGGACCGCCATCGCTCATCGACGGCGTGCGCGCTTTCTGGCGGGGCGATCTGCGCTGCGAGACATTCACGCCCCGCTCGCTCGCACCTGTCCCAGCCGGCGAGCGCCCGGCGACGGGGACGATCCGGTTCCAGGCCAGCGGCCTGACCGCGGCAATCGACTCCGGTTCGCTGCTCGAGCAAGCCGAGGCCGCTGGCCTGTCGCCCGAGTTCGGCTGCCGGATGGGGATCTGCCGCACGTGCACTTGCCGCAAGACGGCTGGAGCGGTTCGTGACCTGCGCACCGGCGAGGTGTCCGACGAGGAAGACGAGGACATCCAGCTTTGCGTGTCTGTGCCGGTCGGGGATGTCGCGCTCGAGCTCTAAACATCGGAGGAGTCCACCATGCCCACGCCACATCCTGAATTGACGACCGAGCAGATAGAGGCCCTCGGCCGCGAGCTCGACGAGCTGCGCAATCGCGTGGTGGCGTCGCTCGGCGAGCGTGACGCCGACTACATACGCCGCGTGATCAAGGCTCAGCGTGGCCTGGAGGTCGGCGGCCGCGCGCTGCTGGAGATCGGCTGGCTGCCGCCGGCATGGCTGGCTGGCGTCGCCGCGCTGTCGCTGTCGAAGATCCTCGACAACATGGAGATCGGCCACAACGTGATGCACGGCCAGTACGACTGGATGAAGGACCCGGCGCTCGATTCCAAGCGCTTTGAGTGGGACACCGCCTGTCCGGGCGATCAGTGGCGTCACAGTCACAACTACATGCACCACACCCACACGAACGTGCTCGGACTCGACCGCGACATCGGCTACGGCGTGCTGCGGATGTCCGAGGATCAGCCATGGCGGACGCGTGACCTCGGCAACCCTGTGTACGCGGCGCTGTTGGCGCTCCTGTTTCAGTGGGGGGTAGCCATCCACGACCTGGAAGTCGAGCGAATCGAGGCCGGTGAGATCTCGCTGAGCGACAAGCGCGACATATTGCGCGCCGTGTGGCGCAAGGGCCGCCGGCAGGTTTTGAAGGACTACCTGCTGTTCCCGTTGCTCGCGGGGCCGGGTGCGCCATTCACACTGGCGGGAAACCTGACCGCCAACGCGACCCGCAACCTGTGGTCGTTCATGATCATCTTCTGTGGACATTTTCCCGAGGGGACGCACGAGTTCTCCCTGGAGGAGGTCGAAGGCGAGACCCGTGGCGGCTGGTATTTGCGTCAGATGCTCGGCTCGGCGAATCTGACCGGCGGGTCGCTGTTTCACCTGTTGTCCGGGAATCTGTCTCACCAAATCGAGCATCACCTCTTCCCCGACATCCCCGCGCACCGCTACGCCGAGATCGCGCTCGAGGTACGCGAGATCTGCGAGCGCTACGGGGTGCCCTACAACTCCGGACCGCTGCACAAGCAGTTCGGGTCGGTGGTGCGCAAGATCGTCAAACTGGCGCTACCGGGCTCCGGAGAGCCAGAGCAGGATGCGGTGCTCAATGCCGGCACGGGCTCCGCCGAGCCTGTCGCGGCCACCGCATAGTTCCCAGAAGCCGGTCATCGCCGAGACGAGTCCGCAAACGAAGCGTCTTGGCAGCCCCCCGAGTGGACAACTGTCCGAATGGGGCCAACCGACGTCAACGCGAACCGGTTTGCATGGCTTTCGGGTGGCAAAATGATTCGCGCTGGTGCCGAGTAGTCGGCTTAGGGCCTGTGCACAGCGGAATCGCGGACGGGCTGTACGTATGACCGAAGCGAACGTGGGCGCTAGGCGAGGACCGTGAAGCTGAGCGAAGCGGGACGCGAGAAGCCTTGCGAGTTGCTGGCCCGGATCACAGCCGTGTAGCGCCCGGGCCTCAGGGCGCGCCGACCAATCCGTCCGCTGAAGACGACGCGGTCGAAGCCCCTGGGCTCGCTCGCCCGGGTGAGCGTTCCGGAGGCGATCTTGCGGACGCACGCCTTCGCGTGCTGGCGCCGCAGAGTGAGAATTGGATGCACGCAGCTGTGCCCGCTACGCAGACCGCGTGCGGAGCGTGCAATCGAGATAGTGACCGACGCCGGCACCGAGAGCTTGAAGCGAAATCGGGTGCCGGTGGCCGCTTGCCTCGCGACGACTGCCGTTGTTCCTCCACCGACCCGGAAACGATGGCGCGTCATCGAGGCGCCGTGGATGACTGGCGGCTGCCTCGTGACGCCGCTCGGCGGGATCGGCGTATCCTCCGAGCCCGACGAGCCTGGCTCGTAGCCGCTCGCTTCGATGAGGCTTTCTTTGCTTCGACTCTCGCGCCACACGGCTACCGCGTCGCCGTTCGAGTTGATGGCGACCCGCGACGAGTAGCCGTATTCGCCTTCGGCCGCGAGCTGCGCAGGCAGCTGCCATGTTTCGCCGGGCGGACGCACCGTACCGTAGAGGTTCCAGCCCGACGCGGAGATGTCGAAGCATTCGAACAGTGCCACGGCGTGCCCTGCGGATCCCACTGCACGGCTCGGGTGACTGCACTGCCCTTTGCCAAGGGCCACCGCCGTTTCCCATCTACGGCTGCCGGAGGGGCGGATCGAACTTTCCACGACTCCGTGTCCGGCCGCAGTGCCTTCCCACACGGCCACCGCGTCGCCGGCAGCATCGACGCCGAGTCCATCTTCGGGGGTGGCGTTCATGCCGAGCTGTTCGCCGAGCAGCACCGGAGGCTGCCACTTGCGCGAGGCCGCTGGCCGCTCGGCGACTTCGATCTTGTTGCTCTGTTCGCCAGCCCTGCGCCACAGGGCGAAGATGTCCCCGGCTGAGTCGCTCGCCACATGGAAGGTCCCGTATCCCGTGGCGACTGTTTCGGCCCCCGACAGAACGGAGACCTTTCCCCACGTTCCGCCCGCCGCCGAATAGCTCTCCGTCACTATGGCGCATTCGCTCCAGGCACCCCCGGCACAGCTGTCCCAGAACGCCATCGCGTTGCCGTGTTCGTCGCCGACCAGCTGCGGCGCGGCCGTGAAGCTGCCCGGAGCGGACAGCTGGACCGCCGGGCTCCAGAGTCCGCTGATCGGTGAGCGTACGGACGCTTGCACCTTGTGCTCACCACTGGACACGCGCTCCCATATGGCAACTGCTTCTCCGGGGCGGGCGAAGGCCACCTGACCTTGGTCAGGCCAGCCGCCTTCTTCAGGCCCAAGCTGGGCAGGCGGGTCCCACACGTTCGTGCCTGCGGGCCGGGCGTCCGCTTCCATTACGCCCTGGTTGACGCCCAGCCCATGCTCACCGACGGCTATCAGGTCGCCCTGACGGTCAACAGCCATGCGTTCCGGCACAGCCGGGGCGGGCACGTCCTTCCATTCGCCGCCGGCGGGATGTTCGACCGCCCGCGCGAGGTGCGCTTCACCCGGCGGGCCTTCCAGCCAGGCGAGCAGCGCATCGCCTTCGACATCGAAAGTTACGCCGAATGGACCCCCGGAGTGCGAGAGCACGACCGGAGCCGCCCATCCGCGGCTGGCCGCGGCTGGCGCCGGCACCGACAGTACAAGCGCACACCCAACTACCACGACGCGTAGATTCCAGAACTTGGACATGTTTTGCTGAACCCTAACGTCGGCGGATACCGAAAGTCTCGCTGCGTCCGCGATTGCCCAGGGCGACGGAACCCCTCATGGAAGACCGAGGTTCGACTTCGTCAAGTGGAGCCAATCGAAGTCAACACGAACCGGTTTGCGCGGTTGCCCGACGCACCATTGTCGTTCCACGATGCCGTGTAGCGCTTAGCGCCCAGCGGCTAGGTCATAGCGCCGCTCCCATGCGGTGCCGCACCTGTCAACGTTGGTGCTACACTCTAGTCATGCCGACTACGCGGCCCCGCTATACGGTCACTGATACCGGCAGCCTCCGAGAGCAACTCGATCAGGCGCAGCGTCGGTGGCCAGATATCCACGACCGCAGGCAGTTGCTGCTCCGCCTTGTCTCGGCGGGCCAAGAGTCAATCGAGCGCGAGGCGATCGAGCGAGGTAGGGCGGTCAAGGAGACGGCAGGTTCGCTCACCGGCATCTACCAGCCAGGTGAGCTTGCGCGACTGCGCGAAGACTGGCCGGCGTGAGCGCCTTCGGACACTCAAATCCCGAGAAGGTTGAAGCGGAGCCTAAGAGTGCGAGCGCTCCTGAGACTGCGGGTGAATCCCTCGGGACGATTGTTCTCGACGCGAGTGTGCTGATTGGCCACCTCGATAACAACGATCCGCACCACGCCAGGGCGGTGAGGCTGCTTGAAGCCACCGACGGGCAGGTGCTGGGCGCAAGCACGATCACGCTCGCAGAGACACTGGTCGCTCCGGCACGGGCCGGTAGGCTCGCTGATGCGCAATCAGCGTTGAGCCGCCTTGGCGTGCGGGAGCTTGCGCTCGATGATGAAGCTGCATCACGCCTCGCGCGGCTACGGGCAGACCTTGGCGTCAAGCTCCCCGACTGCTGCGTGCTGCTCGCCGCGCAAAAGCACTCTGGCGCGGTTGCCAGCTTCGACGAGGGCGTGATCAAGGCGGCGCGCAAGCTCGGGCTGCGCACGGTGGATTGAGGGACGACGCTTCGGTACCTTCTGAGTCGGTTGTGCAGACAGGTCCGAGTGGAGCTAGCCGAAGTCAACGCGAACCGGTTTGCGCAACTGCCGGGCGGTTGGATGTCGCTCGATGGGGCGCCGTAGCTACGTGGCGGGCAGTCGGGCGCAGCCAGAGCGAACGAAACCCCGGCGGTTTGGCCTGTCCCCGAGGGGACTGCACAGGGACCGTTCCGGGGTCTTCGTCTCTTATGGTAGCGCAGCGATTACACATGACCAGCGTGCCGCCCGACCTCTCGCCTTCCGACCTTGAACGGCTCTTCAGCGCCGAGCGACTGAGCACGTATGTCGAGCATTGCGACGGCGACGTCAACGCTGCAATTGCGATGTACCGTTGGAATGCCGCGATCACAGCTGCCTTTTGGGAGCCCGTCGGCCACTTGGAGGTAGCGTTGCGCAATACCATCGATGCACGGCTCGCTGCGCGTCATAACCGGCTGGAAAGGCAGGGCTCATGGCTGGACGATCCAGAGCGAGAGCTGAGCGACCGTGCGCGCCTGGACATTGCGAGTGCTCGTGATCGGGTCAAGCAGAAGGGCAAGCGCGCAAGCGACGGGCAGACGATCAGCGAGTTGAGCTTCGGCTTCTGGCGCTTTCTCGTCGCCAAGAAGCTCACGGGCTTGTGGCCCGATCTTGCTAGCGGCTTCCCGCACGCGCCCGATCGACAACTCGCAACCGTGGAGGGACCGCTTGCGCGGCTGCATGTCTTTCGCAACCGCTTGGCCCATCATCAGCGCGTCTGGAGCCATGCGCCCGAGGAGCGCTACGGAGATCTGCTCGCGCTCGCGGGGTATATCGACCCCGCGCTGCCGGCCTGGATATCCGCTACTAGCACCGTACCGCAAACGCTCACCGACAGACCGTGACTACGAGACGGAGATCAGCGCCCCATGGACGGCATACGGCAGACCAGCAGAGGGCGGCAGCCGAGGACTTGACAAGGGCCGGCGGTCAGGACGCACTCGTAGAGATCGTTGAGTACGACGAGACCTGGCCAGCGGCCTTCGAGGCTGAGCGCACGCGGCTCGCGCCGCTGCTCGAAGGCGCAGAGATCCACCATTTCGGCTCTACGGCTGTGCCGGGTCTCGCCGCCAAGCCTGTTGTGGACATGATCGCACTGGTGAACGATCTCGACGCGCTCATCCCAGGGCTGGTTGAAAGGGGCGGCTACCAGTTTCCGGTGGCGTTCAACAAGACGTTGCCCCGCAGGCGTTTTCTGTGCTATCCGACAGCCGCACATCGCACTCATCATCTGCACCTTGTCGATGATCCAGACGAGCTTACGCGCCGTCTGCGCTTCCGTGACCGCCTACGCGCAGATCCGGCGCTCGCCGTCGAGTACGCGACGTTGAAGCGGGATCTCGCTGCTCGCTATCGGGATGATCGGGAGGCCTACACCGACTCCAAGGCACCATTCGTCAAGCGTTGGAGTGCCGCACCATAAGCCCTTAAGATCCGCCTACTTGCTAAGACAGCTGTCTGAATGGAGCTAGCCGGGCTCGAACCGGCGACCTCCTGCATGCCATGCAGGCGCTCTCCCAACTGAGCTATAGCCCCAGAACCGCCCATTGTATAGGGCGCATGCGCTCCGATCGGGTGTGCGGTCCTTCCGTCCAGTGTCGAGCGCTTCGGTTTGCGCATAACTGCTGATGAAGCGAGGAGCTGGACGTGGTCGAATCGCGGGAAATGCGAACGCGAACGAGGAGGGCGGTATGTCGGTGATGATGGCTTTGCGTATCGAGGTCGACCCGGAGCGCTTCGAGCAGGCGACCAAAGAGAACGTGGATCAGTTGATGGGGATCATCGGGCAGGCGAAGGAGCGGGGGCTGATCCATCATGAGTTCTATGCGGGGGAGGGCGCGGTGATGGCTGTCGACGAGTGGCCCGACGAGCAGAGCTTCCTCGGCTTCTACGAGGCAGCCGGGCCGCAGATCGGCGAGCTGATGGCCAATGCCGGCGTCTCGACCCAGCCTCAGCCGACGTTCTGGCGGCTGCTGGACACCCCCGACAAGGTCTAGCGCGCGTCACCCCCGCCGTAACGGCGCTCGCCGGGCGCTGGTCCAAGAGAAAACCCCTGCGTGGAGAGCTAACCTGCGCTCTCCATGAGTGAGCGCCGTTATGACCCGCAAGAGATAGAGCCGCGCTGGCAGGCGGTGTGGGAGCGCGAGCACACCTGGGAGGTGTCCAACGAGCCCCACCCCGGAGAAGCTTCCGAGGACTCCTCCTACGTGCTCGAGATGTTGCCTTACCCGAGCGGGGAGCCGCACATCGGGCACCTCAAGAAATACGCCGTCGGCGACGCCATCGCCCACTTTCACCGGCGCACCGGCAGGCGGGTGCTCCACCCGATGGGCTACGACGCGTTCGGGCTGCCGGCGGAGAACCACGCCATCAAGACGGGCGTCCACCCGCGCGACTCCACCGCCGCCTCGATCGCCTCCTTCCAGCGCCAGTTTCGCTCGTGGGGGATCTCGATCGACTGGTCGCGCGAGCTCGGCACGCACGAACCGAGCTACTACCGCTGGACGCAGTGGATCTTCCTAGCGCTCTACAACGCCGGCCTCGCCTACCGCAAGGAGGCGGCTGTCAAGTGGTGTCCGAACGACCAAACCGTGCTCGCCAACGAGCAGGTGGTGGATGGGCATTGCGAGCGCTGCGGCGCGCTCGTCGAAGTCCGCCAGCTCGAGCAGTGGTTCTTCCGCATCACCGACTACGCCGAGCGCCTGCTGAACGACCTCGACGGCATCGACTGGCCTGAGCACGTCAAGACCATGCAGCGCAACTGGATCGGTCGCTCGGAGGGCGCCGAGGTGACGTTCCGCTGCGAGGAGGTGGGCATCGACTATCCCGTGTTCACCACCCGCCCCGACACGCTCTTCGGCGCCACCTTCTTCGTGATGGCGCCCGAGCACCCCGACGTGCTGCGCCTCGCCGAGGGCACAGGCCAGGAGCAGGCGGTTGCCGACTACGTCAACCAGGCGCTCACCGAGTCAACCGAGGACCGCGGCGCCGCCGACAAGCCCAAGACCGGCGTGCCGCTCGGGCGCACGGTGGTCAACCCGGTCAACGGCGAGCAGCTGCCGATGTATGTCGCCGACTACGTGCTCATGGAGTACGGCACCGGCGCAATCATGGCGGTGCCAGGACACGACGAGCGCGACCACGCCTTCGCGTGCGCGCACGGGCTGCCCATCAGGCGAGTGATCGAAGGCACGCCTGAAGACGGGGGAGACGAGCAGGGGTTGCCCTACACGGGCGACGGGGCGCTTGTGAACTCTCACCCCGACTTCGACGGCATGCCCAACCGCGAGGCGCTCACCGCCATCGTGCAGTGGTTGGATCGCGAAGGCAAGGGTCATGCCTCTGTGAACTACCGCCTGCGCGACTGGCTCGTCTCGCGCCAGCGCTACTGGGGCTGCCCGATCCCGATCGTCTATTGCGATCGCTGCGGCATGCAACCCGTGCCCGACGATCGGCTGCCCGTCGAGCTGCCCGACATCGACGACTACGCGCCGCACGGGCGCTCGCCGCTCGCCGCTGCGGAGGAGTGGGTAGCCACCACCTGTCCCGAGTGCGACGGGCCGGCGCGGCGCGAGACCGACACGATGGACACGTTCGTCGACTCCTCCTGGTATTTCCTGCGCTACTGCGACGCCCGCAACCACCACGCCGCCTGGGACAAGCAGGTGCTGCGCCGCTGGATGCCGGTCGACCAGTACATCGGCGGGGTGGAGCACGCGATCCTGCACCTGATGTATGCGCGCTTCTTCTGCAAGGCGCTCGCCGACCTCGGGCATCTCGACTTTCAGGAGCCTTTCAAGGCTCTCTTCACGCAAGGGATGGTGACGAAGGACGGCGCGAAGATGAGCAAGTCCAAGGGCAACGTCGTCTCACCCGCGTCGATCGTCGAGCGCTACGGCGCCGACACCGCCCGCTGCTACATCCTGTTCGTCGGCCCCCCCGACCAGGACGCCGACTGGAGCGACGAGGGCGTCGAGGGGGTGCATCGATTCCTTGCACGCCTGTGGCGTCTGGCGGCTGACACGGCATCCAAGCTCACACGCGGCGATGGAGATCCGCATGCGGAAGAGAAGTGGCAGACCCCGCCGCATGCGGCGGGGTCGGAAGGGCCGCATGCGGCCCGTCCAGGGACGGCACAAGTGCCGTCCCACCAACCCGCCCAAGCGCCGGTTGGCACAGAGAAAGGGGCGGTGAAGGGCGATG